>CAZFXX010000451.1:0-2195 GCA_964522985.1 uncultured Desulfobacteraceae bacterium | reverse complement strand
TGCATGTCTATGAAATCATGACAAAGCCTGTTATCACCGTACCGGCGGATATGGATATACGTTATGTGGCCCGTCTAATATACCGGGCAGGCATACGGAGAGCCCCGGTTGAGGATGGAGGGGAACTTATCGGCATAATTTCTCTTTCCTCGTTGATTCTCGACAATGAACTGTTTTAGTCCTTTTTACGACTGCAAATAACGATTTAACAACTCCGCCACCTAACAAAGTCGTGATTTTACAGATACCGGACGCTATAGATTACCGCCTCTTCGCAGCAACAGCTTGACCTCGGCGGTCCTGATGCGTTCTTCCTGCTGGTCTTTCTTTTTTCTGGCACCCTCCAGCTTGCCTGCCAGGTCTTCGAAATCAGCGGGTTTTAAAAGATAATCAAAGGCACCCAGCTTCATCCCTTCCACGGCGGTTTCCGTAGCGCCGTGCCCGGTAAGCAGAATCACTTCCACCAGGGGAAATCTTTTTTTAATTTCCTTTAACACCTGGATACCGTCCATACCAGGCATCTTGATATCCAGAATGACCACATCCGTGTTATCCTTTTCCAGCATTTCAAGCCCGGCCTGCCCGCTGTGCGCCGATTTGACTTTTTCTCCCATGGCCTCAAGCCGCATGGAAAACATCTCCACAAAATCCTTCTCGTCATCGATCAGCAATATTCTAGTCGGTATCTTTACCATGATATCCCTCTCCTGTCGTTTGTCGGCCCTTTTACAAATTATACTGACCTGCAGCAGTGTTCCCGTAGTTTTAAAATTTTCAAGGCGTGTTTGATCCCGAATACATCATCGAAATTTCCGGATTTTACAAATTATCGTTTCGCCTGTTACCATAGTTTTTTGTATGAATCTGATTCGGAATCCTGACGGTAAACCGGGTACCATGGCCCATCCGACTGTCGATTTCGATGGTGCCACCCATTTTTTCTATAATTTCCTTTGTCACAAACAGACCCAGCCCGGTTCCCTCCCCCGGTGATTTCGTGCTGAAAAAAGGTTCAAAAATCTTTTCCCTGTTCTCTCTGGGGACCCCGGGGCCTGTGTCGCTGACGGTAAGTAAAATACCTTCGAAAATATTTTTCGCATGGATACTGACCTGCCCCTGTTTATCAATGGACTGTATGGCATTGGTCAAAAGGTTAATTAGCACCTGTCTTATTTTTTCCGAATCAATCCATATATTGTTCAAAGAGGTATCCGCATTCAGAGAAACCGTAATATCCTTGTTTTTCGCCTCCTTGCCAACCAGTTGAATGGTTTCGTTGACCAGTTCTCTGATGTCAGCTTCAGCAAGGACCGGCTCACTTTTTCGGACACTCCCCAGCAGTTGATGGGTAATTTTACGGGCCCTTTTAATACTTTTCTCGATTTTGTTCAGGGCCATTTCAAACATTGGCCGGCCGGGCATGTCCGCCATTTCCGGTTTTTGCAAAACAAGGCTCATAAACCCGGCAGCCTCATTGATGATTGCCAGCGGATTATTGATCTCGTGAGCAACCCCGGCGGCCAGGGTACCCATGGCGGCCAGCCGTTCAGTGGAAATCATCTGCTGTTCCATCCGGGATTTAAAATCCGCTTCAAGGCGTTTTTCCTGCTCCCGATGAATTTTGTCGTACGCCTGCAAAATCTTACCGAGAAGGTGTTCAAACTCTATCGGTTTGCTCAGATAGTCAAAGGCACCCGATTTGATGCCTTCAACGCCATCCCGGGTAGCGGCATGCCCGGTCAAAAAAATCACTTCGGCCTGTGGATGATCCGTTTTGATATGCTGTAAAACCTCTATTCCGCTCATACCCGGCATCTTAACGTCCAGGACAACTACATCCACCGGCTGCTTTGACATAACGGCAAGACACGTTTTACCGTTTGACGCCTGGCTGACATGGACACCTCTTCTCTTCATCCGTTTGGCCAGGGTGCTGCGAAAATCATCCTCATCGTCAACCAGAAGCAACCGTATTTTTTTAATTTTTTCATGATCCATGGCCTAAATCTCCAGCGACAACAATTTTTACTATACCAGCCCCAGGATCTTCCACCAGACGGTTGCTGTAATCACCAGAATAAGTAGCAGAACCGGTGTGGCCACAAGCCCTGCTTTCGTGATATCAGATGATTTAAAATAGCGAAAACTGTAGGCAATGGCATTGGGCGGACAGCCGATGACCAGCAGCATGGCAA
>CAZFXX010000450.1:0-2200 GCA_964522985.1 uncultured Desulfobacteraceae bacterium | reverse complement strand
CAGAGGGCTTTTCCTACACATTAGTAATTTTACCCACACGAAATGGAAAGGAGCCATTTTTTTTTAGCAAGTTTTGCGTGAGAAAAAAGTAAAATCATCATTCAGCGACGTTCAATCCCCTTGAAGGCAAACTCACAGATATCATCGGTGAGCTGGTCCGGGAATATGTCGCGGTTAAAAATGATTTCCGTCAGACAGGCATGTTCGATGGCGCCCAGAATGCTCTGGCGGATCATTCGGGTGGATATGTCGTCACGAATTTCCCCATGGGCCACGCCCTCTTCAATGGCATCCAGCAAAATGTTGCTGTATTTCTTTACGAATTCATACGTTTCACTTTTATAATAATCCGGATAATTTCTGACCTCGATCAACAGAATTTTGGCAAATACTCGGTTGGTGGCATAAGCATGAATGTGCGCCCAAATCAATTTTCGAATTTTATTGCAGGCCCCCTTGATTCCCTTTAAATCCAGTTCAAACTTAATACAATATTGTTCGAGATATTCTCTGAGAATCTGATGGAGAAGATCGCGTTTGTTCTTGAAATATTTATATATAAGGGCCTCGGTGACACCGGCGGATCTGGCGATCTCAGCCGTTGTGATGGCATTGAAATCTTTTTTCTGCAGCAACACCTTCAGCGCATTGATTATTTTTATACGGCCGGGGGGCATTTTAGGGGGCTTCGGGCTGTTTTCAGGATAGCGTTTTGCCTGGGTATTATTCATTGTAACTTCCTTGTATAGGTTTATGTGCCCGTTTATGGATTCAATATTTTTTTCATGATTTTTTCCTTTTGTATATATAAAGTCAGGCTGAGCCGCAGATTTCGCAGATTAAAAAAAATTACGACCAGTTCATGCCAGTAATCCAGTCCTTCTCCCCCGTATTCGGGATCGTATCGGATACCCAGAAAACCCAGATCGCCCATTTTTTTAAACAGATCATGCAGGGGCGAGGCACCTTTTTCTTCCCATTCATCCAGGTAAGGGTTTATCTCCTTATTCACAAAATCGCGGACCGATCTGCGTACCATATCATGTTTTTTGGTAAAATAGAGTTGCTCGCCGGATCGGATTTTACGTCCTATTATGGATCCTCCTTTTAATAATCGCAAACCTTCACTTGCGACAATGGGCAGGCTTTTCATTGCCCCTGTAAAAAAATAAGAATAGAAAATTATTCTTGCTTGAATTTAAATTTGTTAAGTGTTAATTTTATGAACAGCAATTTAGCATCTTAGTTAGTAAGTGTCACTAAAAAAATTATCAAGAAATTTTTATCTCAATCATAAACAATAATACTCACAGTTTACGGTTTGCAGTTCTCGGTTTACTGTTAACAAAACAGAAAATGCTTCAATCGTTGCATAGTTCATTAAAAAAACTGTGAACTGTGAACCGATAACTGTGAATGGATACAAGCATCCTTACCACCATAGGAGCAAATATATGCCTGATTTAATCAGTTTTTCAAGAAATCGTTGTGTCAGTGTGGAACAGGTCGACAGCCAGACCATGCGGTCGTCGTGCTGTTTGCAGGACAGCCTGATGGACGCATTTGTCGAAATTACGGTGGGCCTGCCGGATCTGGAAATTACAAATGTATCCTGTAAGGTAAGGCGTACACACCTTAAACAGTGTCGTGATCAGGAAAACTGTCTTCAAAAAGTTACCGGAACCCGGGTCGGGCCCGGGATGCTGAAAATTATTCAAGGTCTTCTTGGTGAAGCCACGGATTGCCGGCAACTTATTTTTATGGTGGAGGAATGCTGCCACGGGATTATTCTTTCCTTTACCAAAGATATGCTGGCATTGGCGCCTCAGGGCAAAGAACTGACCGTCGAGGATTGCAAAAATATGGTAAAAGACAATCTGCGGCTTTATAACAGCTGCGCCGCCTTTGCGCCGGGCAGCAGTATTGTGGAAGGAATTGAACCGCCTTAAAAGTGAAAACTGGCTATTGAAAAGTCAAAAATTAAGGTATTCTATTTATTTTATTTAAGAAAAGACCGAGCGAAGCGATACCATAAGTTTTCAATTCTCACTATTCAATTTTTAATTCATCGGGCGAAACCATAAGTATTCAATTCTCAATTTGGTGCCGGCTTGTTCGGGTACTAAACTAAAAATCGGAGCACCAACAAGTATGTTAAAATTCAAGCGTGATAAACTTGTCAATATAGTAGCAAAAAAAG
>CAZFXX010000449.1:0-2215 GCA_964522985.1 uncultured Desulfobacteraceae bacterium | reverse complement strand
AATAATGATCTAAAAGTCAAACACAATTTTTCGAACGTTGAGTCGGCGTTGAACGAATAAGAATATTTCGGAAGAAGAAAAATGTTTAAGTTCGGTGGCGAATAAATCCTCGGAATATCAAACATATGCCTGCCTGCCCCGTAGGTCCCCGTGAAAATGCTGGGACAGGCCGTCAGATCGTACTGGGGTGGTTATTTTTTTCACATGCCTTGATCTTGAACAAAAATAATTATTTATGGATGGACAATAGTTATAAACTGAATATAATTCTGCTTGACATTTTTAAATTCAGCTGTTACGAAGACGAAATTTTTGCGTTTTTTTTTAGGTATGATTTTAATATTATATCAACGCATTAGGGTCTCATTTTTTTAAGGTCCCAATTGCGCTGGGAAAGGGGGTAAATCAGAAAAACTAAAGAAGGGAATTATTGGGTAATTGAAAATTAGAATTTAACGTCATTAAGGAGGAACAATTGATGAAAAAATTGATTGTATTTGCCATGCTAGTAGCATTTCTTGCCGTTCCCCTGACTGCCTTCGGGACCATGGGCAAGATGGCACCCGCAAGCAAGGACATCAGTGTTACGTGGTTCGGCAGCCTGAAGACCTATCCTTCATGGATGTCCAACCTGAACTTTAACAGCGACAGTGATGTAAATGACTTTATGATTGATGAAAACGGCGCCATGACCGACCACAACGTCCGGAATGAGCTCCGGATGGGCTGGAAGGGAGGAAACGACTCTTTTGACTTCATGATCATCCTGGAGGCTGATTTCAACCTGGATAAAAACAACACCGACCGCGGTGCTCAAAAGACTGGATTGACCTATGCGGCCCTTGATGATCAAGGAATGTCCGGTGACGACTTCGGCGTGGAAAAACTGGACATCGGCTACAATTTTGGTCCTTTCCGAATTCATACCGGATGGACCACCCGGTGGCTCGACCTTAAAACGGGAGGTCTGGTTTACGGTGATGATCATCCCTATATCGGGCTGACCGGAAACATCGGTGAAAACTTTAAATGGGAAGCGGATTATACCATTGTTTATGACGCCATAGACGTAGCTACTATGGATGGCGATGATCTTGACTGGCGTTTTTATTCCTTGAAAGGAATATACAAAATACCCTCGGGCTTTGCCAAGGGTTTTGTCATCAGCCCCTTTTATGCGTTTAGCGATAATTCTGTTCAAAACAACGCCCAGGTGAGCTACTTCGGCCTTGAAGGTTACGGCAAGTTGGGAATCTTTACCCCCCGTTTTGAAATTGCCTATGCAGACGGGGATATGGACGGAGAAGGCGCGGACTATGACATCAGCGCCATGGCCGCTTTTGCATCCGTGGACATCGAAATCTGTCCGGGCTTTATCCCCTATTTCGGCGTAAAATGGGAAGAAGGCGATGACGACCCAACCGACGACGACATCGATGCATTCAACGCGATTACCGATATCGCTCGCTACACCCCCACCTTCGGTATGGAAAATGCTATTGTTTATCGTTATCTTACTTCTCTGGGTACCCATCTTTATAGCGGTAACTTCAATAGGACTGGAACACAGGCTGGATATGGCGGAATCAGTAACTCCTCCACGGGCGATGCCCCGGGCCTGCTCATGTGGGGTATAGGTTTCAAGGGCAAATACGGCAACTGGTCCTATAAAATTCAGTACATGGACTTTCAATATGATGAGGCACCTAATATAGATGTGAATTTGAACCCAACAAATGTGGATGACGAGGTGGGCCAGGAATTCGACCTCCGGATAGCCTATGCCTTCAGCAAACATTTTACCATAGCCAACTGCTTTGCCGCCTTTGAACCAGGAGATGCCATAGAGGATTATTGGGGTGATGACTACGACGACACCGCTTTGGCAAACACCATCGAGCTGATATGGAGTTGGTAAGTTGCCGTTGAACATATAGAAACTAGTGAAACCTTTTGTCAGGTCCTCCCCGGCCGGGGCGGGCCTGACATTTCTGAGGAATATTTGAATTGAGAACGAAAATAGTCGTGATCGTATTTTTTTTCTGCTTGTTACCGATGTTGTCGGCGACATCCCCGGCTCAATCCCGGAATGAGTCTTTCCCCGAGCTCATGGACTTTCTTGAAAAACAATACGCCTCGCCGTTTCAGGTGGCTGGCAAAGTGTATGAGGTTTCCGGAGACCGGCTTCTTTTCAGTAAAACCGATGTCCCCCTGG
>CAZFXX010000448.1:0-2219 GCA_964522985.1 uncultured Desulfobacteraceae bacterium | reverse complement strand
TCAAATCCAGTCTTCCCGACCAATTAATAAAAAAAAGGGTTCGCGGCGATTTCGCCCGAACCCTTTTTTAGTGTATTTTGGCTGGTTGTTAGCCGGAGCTGCCAACCCCCATCACTTCCTTTCTGTTTTGGAGTAACCCCTTGTCTCTATTTTTTCTTTTTTAAAAAATTTGCTTTATGATTCATTTCATTGACAGATCTCAATAAAATAATTAAATTATTAAATTATTAGTCTAATTAGTCCATGCTTATTTTTTAGTATAAAAATATTTAATACGGCAAAATACATTTAACGACATTTTAAAAGGAGGCTGAAATGATAAATCTGTTAAAAAAAGTTTACCTCATCCTGATACTTGCATCTTTTTTTGCGACATTAACAATGACAAGCGGCTGCACCAACAAGGCAAGCCGGGCATTTTACACAAAAAATCCTACCGTAGCGCAAAATATCCTCAAGACATGGGGAGAACCAATCAATGTTCAACCACTGGGTTCCGGAATGGAGAAGCGCTACTATAAAATCAAAGACCCCTACCCTGCAGCCCTTGGCTATCGCTATTTTGTCGTAAAAGGCGACAAGGTTGTTTACAGCGGCATTACAGATGTAGACGGGAGCCCAAAATCCCTGACATCCGAAAAAGATATAATTTTCAACGTGGGTGATCTCAGTAAAAGTTTCTATTCAAGGAATCCCGACATCGCCTCCAATGTACTGGCATCATGGGGCACACCGGTCAATGTTATACACCTTGAAGACGGTGTTGAACAGCGTGTTTACAAAATAGAGAATCCATATCCCTCCGAATTCGGGTACCGGTATTTCCGGGTAAAAAATGGCATTGTTCTGGCCAGTGGTTTGGCCGAATCCGATGGAAGCGCCGATGTCGAACTCAGCAATGTCTGCCAGCCCCTGGCCGTCAGCGAATTGAGCCATGCATACTATGCCAGCAACCCCATGTCGGAGCAAACGTTAAGTCGTGTATGGGGACAGCCGATTGATACAAGACCCATTGGAAATGGGATTGAGCAGCGAACCTATAAGATCGAGAATGCGTATCCGGCGTCTTTCGGCTTTCGTTATTTCCAGGTTAAAGACGGCCAAGTCGTTGCCAGCGGTATCACCGATATGGTACAGGTCTGTAAGTAAGTAAAAAACAGGGATGGCCTCAAAACAGGGTGTGGATCAGCGTGCATGACGCAAGGACCATTCCGGTACCAGAATAAAATTCAAATCAGGGACACTTTTTTGATTCCATAAGAAAAGGGAGTTGCACCGCGATGCAACTCCCTTTTCTGTTTTACGGCAATTCCACCATTGAAAATCCGGACCTTACGCTACCAGTTAAATACCTGGTCCAGCTCTTCGTCCGTGACATCAAAAGTAACATTGTGCGGGGCCAGTTCTTCACGCTTAAAATAACGCGGAAGCCTGTCGTGGGTGGCGTTAAAGCCGGCCTTTTTGTTGAATTTCCTTTCCATGGTCAGAATCTTTTTACCCAGGTCCACGACATCGTCACCGGTCATGCTCAATCCGTACATGCCGTTGACAACATCCAGCATGGCATTAAAGGTTTCCTCCTGATCCAGGATGGCAAAGGCGATAAACAAACAGAAACCGCATGTATCGATGGCTGCGGTTGCGATCTGGAGATTCCGTGACAGTTCTATCTGTCCCTCCGGTTTGAGCGGGTCGACATCACCGCCAACCTTTAAAATATTTGTTGCCACAGCGTAACCGGCCGTATGGTCGGCCCCCATGGGTGATGTGGCATAGGTGACGCCGATTCCCTTGACGGCCCGGAGGTCATAGGCTGGCATGGCCTGCCCCTTTATCACCGGAGCTCTCTCAATGCCGAATGCCCGGGCCGCAGTGGCTGTACCGCTGCCCAGAATCCTGCCTAGCGAAGTGCCCTTGCCCACTTCCTCAACCAAATTGACGGCGCCATCGACATCGCCAAATTCAATTACACCCGCTTCCATGGCAACACCAATGGCTGCACCCATTTCAATGGTATCAAGACCAATATTGTCATCCATGAAATCAAGCCTGGCAATGACATCGGGATCACAGATACCACAGTTTGCTCCATGGGCCCACACGGTTTCATATTCAGGTTGTTTGGTTACATAATTACCCTCTTTGTCCACATAAATATCCGAGCATTGAATCGTACATCCCCGGTGGCAACCGTGTGTGGGGTTGCCGCCGCGCTGGGT
>CAZFXX010000447.1:0-2227 GCA_964522985.1 uncultured Desulfobacteraceae bacterium | reverse complement strand
ATGCAGGATCTCACCAAAGCACAAAAAGCCCGGGTGGCCATCCGGTCTTTTAAAACGATTGCCTATGCCCTGGCCTTAAGAGGCTTTTACCGGCCTTCCGGAAAAATGGGACAAACCCTGGCCGACTGCCTCATCACCCTGAGCCCGGAAATCTACGGCAGCATGAACGACCCCCGGGTGGTGGAACTCAACGGACTGGAATATGTCATTGACCGGCTGCCCAGGGGAATTGAAGAATGTACACGCATTATTCTAACGGAAGAGGAACAGTTTGAAGACAGCCCGTTTGAAAAAACGATCCCCCTAAAAAGAAGGCGAAGCTGTTACCGAATCAGTAAAAACGAAATCTGCTTTGTAATTACCCGGGGTCTAAGCGAAATATATGATATTTTGACGCATATTACTTTCCTGAACCTGGAGGCCCAAAAAATTCATAGCCGGATGACCGATGAGGCGGACATAAAAACCAATGAATGGGGTGACCTGGAAAAAGTCATTCACCGTATCAATAATTTAACAGGCAAGGAAGTGGAGCAGGCCATCTGGGACGTCAGCCTGATTGTGGGAAGGTCTTATCATGAAACACGAAAGGCTTACGAATCGTTTGAAAAAAACAAACAGGAAAAGAAAAGCAACAATGGCCTTTTTCCCCTTATTTATCAGTTGGGGAAACGGGTGGAAGAAGAAAAAAAGTCCCGGGAAAATCTCCTGACCGTCCATCTGACACCTTCTTTGATGAACATTATTGCTCATCAACGGTACGGTGAACAATGGGCCGATGATATCAAGGAAAAACTCCTGAAACTTAACCTGCTGAATCGCCCCCTGCATATTATCAGCGCCAACCTTCACAGTGTGATGAACCTGATCTACGGACATGCGGCAACCCATGCCTGTGAAAACCAGACGGCGAAGACCGATGAGGATCTGTACCACTTTGTCCAATGCCTCAGGGACCAGCACACCGATATTTTAAATTTTGCCGCAAAGCATGGATTCCATGCGATTCCGGATTGTTCCGGTACCCATATTGACTGCCAGATTATTGATACCGCCTTACTCGATGGCGTAACGTTTCATCCGGATTTAAAGCTGAATATGTCGGCTGTGGAGAATAAAAAACCGGTCATTCTGGTCATGGATTATGCGTTCGGCGCCCAGGCGTTTGAGGTCATGGACCGCCTGCTTGAACCGTTTAACAAAGACCATGAAGTGCCGATGAATGTTCAATCCATATCCGTCATGGGCAAGGCGGGTATTCTGTCCGGTAAACAAGGTGATATCATGCTGGCAAGCGCCCATGTTATCGAGGGGACCTCGGATAATTATATTTTTGATAATGATCTGGCCGGAGAAGACTTTGAGCCGGACATCAATGTGTATATTGGTCCGATGGTGACGGTTCTCGGCACGTCATTACAAAATAGGGATATGCTGAAAAAATTTCAGTCCAGCTGGAACACCGTCGGACTGGAAATGGAAGGCGGTCATTATCAGCGCGCCATCAGTGCCGCCATCATCAAGGGGCACATCTCTAAAGACGTGAAGGTCCGCTACGCTTATTATGCGTCTGACAACCCCCTGGTCAGCGGCCAGACCCTGGCAGCGGGGGAAATGGGGGCCGAAGGCATCCGGCCGACGTATATGGTGACCAAAGTCATCTTAGAAAAAATCTTCTCTTAGTCAAACGGGATTTCCAATTTCACCGCATCTACTGCGTCAAATGCAGCCCCGCATAGCAGACTATAGCGAGGGAGGAACGACTGAAGCAATCTCATTAAAGCCAGGGGATTACTTCGTCATTCGTTCCTCACTCCTCGTAATGACAACTTGGATTTAGGGGTTTTCGTTCAACCACTGCTACCTTATTCTACTTTTGCCGCCTTTCGGGCTTCATCCAGCCAGCCGTTCCACTTCTCCTGGTTTTTGGCGATCCACTCATCCACGTGCTTTTCAATATATTTCTGGGATTTCTGCCCCTCATTCATTTTGGTATTCTGCGCGTTGATATCCAGCAGCGGCAGTGTAAAAATTTCAAAAAACTTTTTGACGGCCGGGTTTTTTGCAATCATTTCCTTGTTGGCCACAATCCGAATGTCTGAGACAACAAATCCGAGTTTGATTGGATCGGAAACAGCCCCTTTAACCCCGGCAACCGTCATCCGCTCCACTGCTGTTGCTTGTGCTTCATCAGGCATAATTTCAGGCACATTAATCCACATGACAT
>CAZFXX010000446.1:0-2231 GCA_964522985.1 uncultured Desulfobacteraceae bacterium | reverse complement strand
ATGACGCCGATTCGATCAGCGCACTGGGCTGGCTTTTTGCAAAAAACGGCGAAAACATGGAAATTTCCACCATGTTCTGTCGCAAGGCTACCGAACTGGCGCCTGACAGGGGGGTGTTTTTTAATCGTCTCGGCCGGATTTATCTGAAAGACAACCGCATGGAAGAGGCCCTGGCTGCATTGGAAAACGCCCATCGCCTTGGGCATAATTCAAAAGACCTGATCGAAACGATCAAGGGACAGCAAATGGAGGAGGCCTCCTGAAAAAAATTATCCAGCAAATTCTGATAGAAAGCATTCATGTAAAAAACAGGGCCGTCACCCAAAACCGGGAGAACCTGGTACAGGCCGCCGAACTTATTGCCCATCGATTGGCCGACGGGCATAAAATCATGCTTTTCGGCAATGGCGGCAGTGCCGCCGATGCACAGCACATTGCCGCTGAATTCGTCAACCGGTTTACCATCGAGCGGCCCCCTCTGGCGGCGATGGCGCTGACAACCGATACGTCCATCCTGACCAGCATCGGCAACGACTATGATTTTGACGAAATTTTTACCAAACAGATTCTGGCCTTAGGCCAAAAAGATGACATCGCCCTTGGCATCAGTACCAGTGGAAACTCCACGAATGTACTAAATGCTTTTAAAACAGCCCGTAATGCCGGTATCTTCACTCTGGGCATGACCGGCCGTGGCGGGAAAATAAAAGGGCTTGCCGACATGGTATTGACCGTTGCATCCGATGTCACGGCCCGAATCCAGGAAACCCACATTTTAATGGGCCACATCCTGTGTGAGCTGGTGGATCGCGTCCTGTTTCCGGAAAGCTTCAAGAATCAATTGAATAGTGAATAGTGAATAGTGAGAATTGAAAACTTGTGGTATCGCTTTGCTCTGTCTTTTTATAAATACTTCCCATGCCTGGTGGGTAAAAAATAAAGTAATCAAACCCTCACTACTCAAAACGCATTAATCTCATTACTTTTTATATGAAATACAACATGTCGCATTAAGCGACCAGGGAGATATTTTACCACCATGACTCAACCTTGCCCCCCCATCTCGCTCACCGGTTTGAAAACATATGCTATAAAAGATCGCAAGAGCCTCGTGAACACCGATGATTTTGCAAAAGCCTGGCACCCGGGAAACAGTTTTGATCAATTCCTCGACAGCCTGCCTTCCATTCTGGCGGTAAAGGATCTGCGATACGTTATAAACGCCATTGCCAATGCGGCCAGGGCCAAAAAAACCGTCATTCTGGGTATGGGCGCCCATGTGATCAAGGTCGGGCTGGCGCCGGTGATCATCGATCTCATGGAACATGGCATCATCTCCGGTGTGGCCATGAACGGTGCGGGCATTATTCATGATTTCGAAATTGCCATGGCCGGAGAGACATCTGAAGATGTCGCCGAGTCCCTGTCAGACGGTACATTTGGCATGGCCCGTGAAACCGGGCAGTTTTTATGCGATGCCGTCAGCAGGGCCGCCAGGGATTCCCTTGGCCTTGGCAGAGCAGTGGGCCTGTCGATCATCGAGGGCAATCTGCCCTTTGGCCATCTGAGCATTATAGGGGCCGGGGCCCGGCTGGGCATCCCGGTGACGATCCATGTGGCTATCGGCACCGATATCATCCATATGCGACCCGATTTTAATGCAGCCCATGCCGGGCAGGCCTCCCACCTTGATTTTAGAATATTTGCGAACCTGATATCCTCCCTGGAAAAAGGGGTTTACCTGAACGTAGGGTCCGCCGTCATTTTGCCGGAAATTTTTCTCAAGGCCACCAGTCTGGCGCGCAACCTGGGCCATCATATAAACGACTTTACCACGGTTAACATGGATTTTATACGGCACTACCGCCCTATGGCCAACGTGGTGAACCGGCCCACAGCCACCGGGGGAAAGGGATTCAATCTGATCGGGCACCATGAGATCATGCTGCCCCTGGTTGCCGCCGGCGTTCTGGAGCAGTTAAAAGAGAGAGAAGTGGACACGAACTAACTTTTTATTCTATTTGTGGAAAAATTTTAGAATGGGCAACCGGCAAATAGGGGAGGTGTTTTCTTTAACGTATTCGTCCGTCAGTAAAACTGTTACCAATTTTCGAAAGCGATATACGAAAAATAGCGACCTGGTAAAAAAATACGAGGCAATATAATGACCCCAATCACACGGCCGGCAGCTTTCGGGTTTATGGCGCTGGCTGCCTTGTTGGCAATCATCG
>CAZFXX010000445.1:0-2261 GCA_964522985.1 uncultured Desulfobacteraceae bacterium | reverse complement strand
GCCGGAAAATGTCTTGTGGAATGAGTTCTGGACGCTTCTTTAAAATCCCAGCTTGAAAGGATCTATCTAATCCTCGGGTACAAACATCAGGTTATCCTGGAAACGCTGGGCCAAAAAATTAGCCATTCGCGACTTCATATTCTTATTAATCAAAACTATAAACAAGGACAAAGCACTTCGCTTAAAGCCGGAATCATGGAAATAAAAAATACTTTTCCTTCCGTAATGATACTGCTGGGCGATCAGCCGCTGGTGGATTCAAAAACAATTGATCATCTTTTGAAACAATTTTGGTCTTCGGAAAAAAATATCCGTGTCCCGGTTTACCGGGATAAAAGAAAAAATTTTGTTATTTTCAGTCGAAAATATTATGACGCGCTTCAACAGATTAAGGGAGATATCGGCGGAAGACAGATTATAGATAATAATTCCGATCAGGTTTTGGCAGTTAATATGGCAAATTCGTTTTGTTTTCTTGATATAGATATAAAAGAAGATTTCGCCGATATCCAATCCTTACTCATTTAGCATCAAGCGTATGTTTTAAATTGATATAACTGCTTATACGGCCAGATTGGAGGGCTGTTGAAAGCAATGGAATATCCGTTTTACGCCGGCTCCTTCAGCCCTTTCTCCTCAAGCACCTCCAGCAGTGCTTTAAGGGCGGTGTTGGCGGCCGGAACCCCGCCGTAGATCATGGTCTGGAAGATCGTTTCGGCGATTTCTCCGGTGGTGCAGCCCACATTCAGGGCCGCCTGGATATGCAATCTGAGTTCTTCGGGCCTGGAAAGCACGGTCAGTGACGCCACGGCGATCAGCTGCCTTGTTTGATGGGGAATCTTTTCGCGGGCGTACATCCGGCCGGTGATAAACAGGGAAAGGTCCCTGGCAAGGTCCTTGTCAAATGCCCGCCAGAGATCATAGGGTTTTTCACCGGTTACATCCTTGAAATAAAGCGCCGCAGTCTTTTTTGTTTTTTCGACGACATCCTCTTTGTTGCTCAATGAAGCCCTCCTCCGTTGATTTGCCGCTTAATGCTTAATTTTGTATCTATTGTGCACTCAAAAAGTGCGGGGGGAGTTATAAATTGAAGACTGAATAGTGAATAATGAAGGTATTCTATCGATTTTAAATATAAAAAGACAGAGCGAAGCGATACCATAAGTTTTTAATTTTCATTATTCACTATTCAATTAACAGGGTTTCGGCTATCGGTTGGCCTTGCGAACCCCCAGTTGATCCAGGGCAATGATCCATTTGCAGATATTGGCCGAGCCTTCCACCATGGTATAGGTGGGGGCGTCCCTGTAAAAACGGGCCACCGGATATTCGGTGGAATAACCGTAGGCACCCAGTATTCGCATGGCATAATTGGCGGATTTGGTGACTACCTCTCCGGCAAGATATTTGGCCTGGGCCACATCCAGGCCGTTGTTCAAACTTCCCTGGTCCTTGACCCAGGCCGCCTTGTACACCAGCAGACGGGCTGCTTCGATTTCAGCGGACATCTGGGCGATCATATCCTGATTCATCTGAAATTGACCGATGGATTTGCCGAACTGCTTTCTTTCCTTGCAGTATTTTATCACAGCGTCCAGACAGCCCTGGGCCAGGCCCACTGCGCCGGCGGCCGCCGAGAGGCGGGTATGATTTAAAGAGCTGAATACGATGCGTGCGCCCATGCCGGGCTTGCCCAGTAGATTTTCCTTAGGAACTTTTGTGTTGTCCAAAAATATCTCCCCGGTGGGGGAGGAGTGGGACCCCATTTTTTCGAGAGCTGATGTCTTGATCCCGTTGAAGTTCTTGGTCTCAACGACAAAGGCGGAAAGGCCCTTGGAACCGGCCTCACGATCCGTGTAGGCATAATAGATGATTACATCGGCAAAAGCGGCGTTGGAGATCCAGGTTTTGGAACCGTTGAGCAGCCAGTGATCGCCCATATCCTGGGCAGTGGACGTTAGCGCCATAACATCTGAGCCGGCATCCGGTTCGGTGATTGCAAAGGCCCCCACGGTGTCGGCGTTGACCAGATCGGGGATGTATTTCTTTTTTGTTTCTTCGCTGCCGTAAGTAAGGATAGTATAGGCCGTACCCAGGGTCTGCATATTGATCTGAACCCGCAGGGAACTGGAGGCCCTGGCGATCTCTTCGGTGACAATCATGGCCGCCATCCAGCCCATGTCTACACCGTCGTATGCTTCCGGGATAACGGTACCGAAAAAGCCCAGCTCCGCCATGGGTTTAATGGCCTCTTTATAGGG
>CAZFXX010000444.1:0-2270 GCA_964522985.1 uncultured Desulfobacteraceae bacterium | reverse complement strand
CTTCATGGCCACGTTCACGAGTCGGCTCGTCTTACGGGCGCCTGGCGGGAAAAAATTCATCGGTCACATCTGTTTTCAGCCGCCCATGACGGCCCGGAACTGGCCCTTGTCCGAATGGACCTTGATCACCTGTCCGGAGCGACCCGGGAACTGATATGACAGGCAAAGGGTGGGAGGCCGTTCAGGCAGGATGCCTTCTGCCTGAACGACTTTCTGTTTAAATCAGCGATAGAAGATCACCCTGCATTTTTATCCATCAAAAGGAGTGGCCGCGCCGCATCGCTGATCGCGTTGATTCTGCTGGCCCAGCTGGTTTTATTCTTAATGTCGCTATGGGTAATAAAATGAACATCCAGCAGGCCGTTGAGGTTGTTACCGGTGCGTTGATGTAGGATTTCGACCAGACATCTGTCCCAGCCTTCCAGCCAGATGTTCAACTCCTTATGCTGATGTGAGGTCCCGTCAAAATGCACCAGCAGGTCGATGTCGCTCCGGGGGCCGGCCGTACCATTGTTGGTGCTGCCAAACAGGTAGATTGCGAAAACGCCGAAGCGCTCAGGATTAAGGGCCGCCGCAATCTGTTCGGCGATACGCACGCGCCATTTCCAGTGTTCATCCTCGTGTTTTAGTTTAAGTTTGGGTTTACGTTTTCTTTCGTACAGGTCCTTTGAGCTATCAGGTGACGGTGTTGTGAGAATGCACAGGGCTTTGCCTTCTTCACCGTTCATCAGCAGCTGTGCGATATCACCATTGGACGTTTTGGGTATATCAATAACCCTTATAACATCCTTCAGGTAGGCGTATTGCGGCAACAACAGGGGCAGTAGATTGTTGCTGTTATTCAGATAGTCATGATTAAATACATTTTCAGGATCATCCGGATAGAGCGGTAAATATCGGATGGACGCTTCCACCAGGTCCTGGAAAAAATGTGTTCCAAAGGAAAGGTCCGGCTGATAGGTACCCTTTTTAAAGGCGACTTCGATAAGCGCTGATGTATTATGGATGTCTGAATAGGTCACATTAACACCCAGTTTAATATCACCGCGGCTCCCCCATCTTCCCGGCCCCACCAAAATAAATTTTCGTTTGGGTAAAATTATATTCAGCTTGCTGACGGCACGGCCAACCGCATTCAAGCTGTTAATATCTTCCAGTTTATCATATCCGTCAGGACAAACGTATACGATATGGGTAATATCCGGGGCCCAGCCGTTGGACACGTATTTGCTGGCTGAAAACAGGACCCGCTCAGGCGGTATGTCTAAAGGAAGCGAAACCGGCGCATTTTCGGCACTGAAGCTTTGGGAACGGCATTGAAGCAAGTAAAGGTGTTGACCATCTGCGGCAAATTCTATGTCAATGGGCGTGCCGTAATTTTCTTCCAGGACGTCAAGCAGCCGTTTAACCTGACGAATAAAATTCGAATTTTTAAGCAAGCCTTCAAAGGTGGGAACAAAAAAGTCCTTTTCATAGTCCACGAGACCTAAGGGCTGCTTTAAGGAATCGGTCCCGCAAATTGAGAATATCTGTTTGAAACGGGGAATCACGTCCCCATGGTTTTTAACAATTTTTTCGATTTCTATGGTTTCAAAAGTATTGGTTTCAAGGTTGATGACATCCATATATTTGGGGGCGTAACGAATGGTTTCATTAATGGTTGTATTGACCCGCAATCCGGGTTGTCCCGGGGAAATAAGTATCGGAAAATCATTGCTCAGGCGGTCAACCGCGCGGGTCCCCATCCCGGGCACCAATCGAATCAGGCCGTCTTTACGCTTGATTCGTGGTGACCATCTGAACTCGTTGGAGCTGAACGCCACACCGCCAAAGGCCGGGAACAGGTATTTGTCAACCTTGGTTCCCACGACTTCCTGGATCATGATCCCCATTTCTTCCTGATAATCAAGCAGACCCCGTTCCGCCCTATATTCAAGTGGATCAGGGGCATAGGTCGACGCATACACCTCGGCAATGGCATCTAAAAGGGCTTCAAGCCGGTGTTTTTTCGTGCCCTGGTTGGCAATGAAAAGGCTTTTGTATTTGCCGGAGAAAGCCGCCCCTATGCTGTCTTCCAAAAGACTTGAACTCCTGATGATCAGGGGCTTTCTACCGAAATCGTCAAGCGCCACGGAAAGTCCTTTAAGCATCTCAGGCGGAAACAAAGAATTCTTAAATAATTGAACAAGGTTGGGGTAGTCGACACGAATCTGATTGATGTCATGATATTTATACCCGCGCATCTCCCTCAATTGGTTATAGTTGGTGAA
>CAZFXX010000443.1:0-2283 GCA_964522985.1 uncultured Desulfobacteraceae bacterium | reverse complement strand
GTCGTATTTTTTTCCGACTGGGTGTAGGCATACATATATTCGACATTGATACCGGCGTTATCCAGCAATAGCAGAACTTTGTGAATTTCATGGGGTGTGTTTTCCAGCTCGACGGCACTGACAAGGGTCAGGTTTGATGCAAAACCCCTGTTTTTCAGGGCTTTGACTGCTTTTTGAGGATCAGCGACCAGCATTCGGAGCACACCGAAGTCCGTGGTATCGGTGACGATCATGGATTTAATATGGATACCGGCCTCTGAGAGGACATCGGTGACCCGTGCAAGACGTCCTGCTTTGTTTTCCATAAAGACTGAAATCTGCTCGATCTGCATAAAATTTCTCCTTTCTTGTGAACCCTAACCTGGCAAAGCCAGAGCCAAATTGAATACTGAAAATTGAATAGTGAAAACTTGTGGTATCGCTTCGCTCTGTCTATTTTATTTAAATAACCAGGATGCATTTAATCTGCGCAATCTAAGGATTAAAATCGACAGAATTCCTTCACTTCTCATTTTTCATTATTCAATTATACAAGTCACCTCATGTTCTATTTTGTACATAAAAAACAAAAATTTTAAAATATAAACACTGATAAAGGCCATCTCAAATGACCTTTACAAGCGCTTTAATATTAAGGCAGGTCTGTTAAAAAAACAACACCATTTATACAGAGGATGTGTCAAACTAAGGAATCGATCAGATTTAATAAAAAAAGAATGCAGGTATGCCGTAATGGATGACACCGGGGCGGTTTTACGGGTTATTTTTTGGTAATTTCAAGCAGGACATTCTTGGGCAATGAGAGTCCGGCGGCCACGTACATGGCCTTACAGATGGCAACCGGTACCACGCAGGCTTCACAGCACCCTTTTTTGATTAAAATCCCTCGCGGGACGGACCGAACCAACATACCGTTACTACTTATAATATGGCCTAAATGGGGCGCTTTTTGAGTCTTAAAATGATGTTTTTGGGGGTCAAAAACAGGCCTCTAAGAAAATCAGTGTCGCGCAGGATATTTATGCCACGGGAAAATTGATATTACATACCAGACTTGACATGGCACGTAACCCATCGGTTCCACAAGAATGCTTTTTCATAGGCTTGTCATCCAGAAAGTAAAAGTGAGAGAAGGCCATTACAGCTTCAATTTTGATTTCAAAATTAAGCCGCTAAGGCCAATAAAAACCTTTTATTGAGACGTTTATCCTGAAAAATCAGACTTATGGCTCGGTCCGACCCGGGATCTCATGGTTGACCCCAAATTCACGGTTTTTTCGAAAACTTAAGCATGTACCGGTTTTGGTTTTGACACAAGCTTGGTCTTGCTCTATAGGAGATTCAAACAAAGTGGAAGCAAAACGACTGATATGTCTAAACTATGAACCCAGTACCTGAGACCCAGTACCCAAAACCGAATACCTATAACCGAGTCAACAATGGAAAGCAGTGTCACCAACTCCGATAATCAAAAAAAGACATTTCGGCGCCAGCTTGGTGCCCTCGTCTTCCTGGCGGTCATTTTCTTCTTTAATTTTATTGCCAGGGTCATTCTGGCACCATTACTACCTTCCATTGAAAAGGACATGCAGCTTAGCCACAGTGTTGCAGGTTCCTTTTTTCTTCTGATCTCAGCAGGATATTTTGTTTCCCTGGCCGGTTCGGGATTTGTCAGCGCCCGTTTGACGAACCGGAAGACGATTATTCTATCTTCTGTGGCCGTGGGCCTGGCCCTGCTGGGTATCTGTTTCAGTCAAAACCTGTGGACGATTCGCCCGGCCCTGGTGCTTCTGGGCCTGGCCGCCGGTCTTTATCTGCCGTCGGGTATTGCCACCATTACTCACATGGTCAGTTCCAGGCATTGGGGAAAGGCCCTGGCAATTCACGAACTGGCGCCCAATTTCGGTTTTATGGCGGCCCCCATACTGGCCGAGATTATATTGATATGGTTTCCCTGGCGAGGTATTCTGGCCGTGCTGGGAATAAGTGCTATCTGCCTGGGCATTGCCTATGCCCGCTGGGGCCGAGGTGGACAATTTGTCGGTCAGGCCCCTGATCTACATGCCATGAGGCAGCTTGCAGTAGAGCCGGTTTTCTGGACACTGATGCTTTTATTCGGACTGGCCATTGGCAGCACCATGGGCATCTATACCATGCTGCCCCTCTATCTGGTGACCGAAAGGGGCATCGATCAGGGCTGGGCCAACACCCTGATCGGGCTTTCCCGAATTTCGAGTGTGGGCATGGCCCTTTTAAGCGGGTTTGTATCGGATCGATTCGGTA
>CAZFXX010000442.1:0-2284 GCA_964522985.1 uncultured Desulfobacteraceae bacterium | reverse complement strand
CTGCGAGCATTAAGAGGAAATCTTTCGCCTGTCAATGATGAAGAATATATCCCTTCTGCAAGGTGTATATTGTTAGGATTGGTACTGTCAGATGCAATTTTCAAAAGCGCATAAGAGATGGTTTTAAGTGGTTCGTCTATATTTAATCCACTATTTATATCATTTCCATCAGGACTCACATATAAGTCTTGATTTATGGGTTCTATTTTTGCACTTAGTATATCAAAGTCTACATCATTACTATTATAATATGTATTAACAAAGTCTTGATTTGGCTGCATAACAGTAAAAGTATCAACTATAATTTCGGTTATCGCATTACATTCATTCACATAAATATCACTACCCATACCTGAATAATTTAGATATATGTTACATCTATCATTGGGGGCGAAATGCACAGTAGAATTTGAGGTGAAGGTGATACCCCCACCTCCAAAACCAGAATGATTGTAATAAATATCTGTACTTTGTAACGATAGATCTGCGTTTTTACAATAAATACCCCCACCTCCACCAGTAGTAGATACTTCATTATATTTAATAATTACATTATTTAATTTGATATTCCCATTTCTAACATATATTCCCCCTCCACTTCGTGATGTATTCCCTTTAATAATAGAATTTTTAGTATTCATAGCCGAGTCTTTACAAAATATTCCGCCTCCACAATAATCAGCATAAAGATCTATTGTTCCACTTCCATTCTGAATAGTAAAACCACATAATATTGCAGTGCTATCTTCTCCGCTGTTAAAAGTTACAACACTCCCATTTTGATTACCATCAATTATTGTTGAATCAATATAAGAATTATTTTGCATAGTAATATATTTACTTGCAACAGTAATATTTTTGCCAATGTAATTTATGTTTTCATAATATGTTCCAGGATAGACAAGAACGGTATCCTCGTTTACTGAATTGTCTATTCCCTCCTGGATAGTAGTATAATTGCCCGTGCCATTGATATCTACGATTATCGTGGTTGGGTCTCTATTTGGATGCACCTGAATAACATGCTCTCTATTAATAATTGGAAAATCGCGAAATACTTTAATGACACAATCCTGATCATTCATTATTTTTCCAATATTATTTATCCATCCAATACTGGGATCATAATAAAATAAATGCACCTTATCAAGCATTACTCTTACTAATTTCCCTTCTTCAATCAAATCTGCAAAGACAACCGCCGGGTCTTCACCTTCTGGACCTATCCATGGAAAGGTTTGTGTGTAGGTGATGTACTTACTCTCACCAGATAAAGGATTGATAAGAGCAAGTGAAAGGATTATTCCAATAAAAAATAGTTTGCTCATAATAACTCGTTTACATAGATGCTATGGATGGTTATCATCTTATTTTTCAAATCCAATTCTTGATTATAAATTATATGATTCATTTCAACTCCGCCATGTTTTATACTTTGGAATAAATTTTTTGTCAAACTTAATTTGTTATTATGAAATATTTTTTTTCTTCCCCACCACGATATATCATGCTTCATTTGAATAAGTATCCAATTTCAATACTTGTGTTTCTCCACGGGATAAACCCATCTCTATCACAATTAGGGGTATATGCAGGTTTATCCTGCACAATTAGTTAATAGGTGTATCTTCCTCTATCTACAAAACTTCCAAACTCCTTAAATGTATTTTCTTATGAAGGTGATAGCTGAGATAAGTTCGGACAATTGTGTTGATTGTCTTGATATCCTGCTCGGTAATTTCAAACGATTCCAGATCATGAAGACTTCTTATTGTAAGTAGCAATTTTCTGGTTGATTCATTTATCTGAAAATGCTCTGTCGTAGCTCTCTTTTTAGCACAATTACTGCAAATAAATCCATTATGAACAAAAGAAATCCCATGAAAGAGCTCACTGTTTTGAGTCCCACACACCTGACATTGACTGAATTTCAGAGAAAAACCAAGAAAGCTTGCAACCCGGAGCAGAAATCTCCAAAAAATAAGAATATGATTATTTTTTACTCTTGGAAGATATTCATAAAATCGTGTGAGGAGAATATAAAATTTTTCATAATCATCTTCCTCGAACATAAGCTGAAGGTAGAGTTCTGCGGCAGCATGTGCGAGAGCAATCATAGTAAAATCCGACGTAAGTTCGCTATGATCATCAATGACTGAGATCTCTTTAAGCAAAGAAAGCGAGGTGTCTTTTTTGTAAATAACGATCTCATAATTTCCAAGGTGCTGGATCAGTCCGTAATATTTATTCTTGGGATTTCGAGTGCCTTTAGCTATCACACCGA
>CAZFXX010000441.1:0-2298 GCA_964522985.1 uncultured Desulfobacteraceae bacterium | reverse complement strand
GGGGCCAACAGATGTTCAACTTATTGTTCTTCTGGAGAAACCGGTCTACTCGACAATTGATTCAGTCATCTTTCAACACCTTAATTCACAATTCAAGACCTGACACCGATTTTCGTTATCCTGCGGACCGCCAGTTCGTTTCCGGTTGCTCTCCACCCCGCTTCACAGCGACGCAGTTACCTTCAGCTACAGGGCTTCTGGCTCACCCCGACACGGATTTACACCGTGCTGATATAACGCCTTCACAGGCGCACTCATTCCGGCGAACGCCGGAATCCAGTTTTTTCAGGTTGTTCTGGATTCCGGGTCAAGTCCGGAATGACGAAATCCGACTTTTTACGAGTCCATCACTTTTATGCGAAAAAAAATCGTATATACCACCGGTACAAATCCTAATGTCAATATTGTTGCAAAAACAAGTCCGGAAATAAGCGCCATAGTTAAGGGTTTCCACATTTCTCCACTAAGATACAAAGGTGCCATGCCGAATGCAGTGGTAACTGTTGTCAGCAGAATCGGCCGGCACCTTCGCTGGGCAGCCTCAACCACTGCGGCAAAGGGTGTTAGACCGGTGGTTGCAATCTCATAATCAATACGCTCAATAAGCACAATGGAGTTGTTGATCACAATGCCCGATAACGCAATAATGCCTAAAAGCGTCATAAACCCAAAATACAGATCTGCCGCAAATAGTCCGATGACCACACCGATGAATCCGAGTGGAATCGTTAACAATACAATAAGGGTTTTACGAAGGGAATTAAACTGGATCACCAGCAGCATCAGAATAATAAAGGCACCCACATGGAGTTTTTCCATAATCGATTTGTTTGCCTTATGAGAGGTATCATATTCCCCCTTCAGAGAATAACGGTATCCTATTCCCCAGGATTGTTGTTGCGCTTTCAGCCAGGGAATCAGGCTTGAAGTGATACTGTCTGCCGTTCTCCCGGACATAAGATCTGCGCTTATGGTGACGGTTTTAAGACGATTGCGTCTGAATATTTTTCCCGGTTGCCATTTCACCTGTACGTCGGCCACCTGAATTAAGGGCACGGATTTTCCAGTAGCCTGAACATAAACGTTCAAGCTCTCGATCTTTCCGATGTCTTCTCTGTCAGCTGCGAGGGACCGGAGTGTGACCGGGATGATCTCATCATCTTCCCGGTATTGCGTCATCTCAAACCCACTCAAACCGGTCTGAAGGGAGATCGCGATATCCTGACTGGTAACCCCGGCCCTTCTGGCACGCGGCTGATCGATTTTTACCACCAGCTTCTTGATCTTCTGGCCCCAGTTGTCACTGATATTTTTAGTTCCCGCCATGTTTCGAATGTTATCTTTTACCTGTTGTACAATAGGATATAAAACATCTGAATCACGGCCTGAAATTAAAACCTCCACCGGGTGTTTAATGGGGGGACCGTTTTCAATCCGGTAAATCTTCGCCGTGACATCCGGCATGCTTGTATTAATAAAGTTTTCAAGACTGGCCATGGTCTTTTCGATCACACCTAAAGAGGTTACATTGATGCACATCAGGCTGTAATCAGGCGCATCAACTTCAGGTCTGTGCTGGAGTATATACCTGGGCCCGCCGTTACCCACAAAACACGACCAGCTGGTCACCCCTTGCCGCCGTTCTTCATCCACAGAAAGCTCTTTTTGAATATATTTTTCAATTTTTATCACAGACGCTTCGTTTGCTTCTATGGAAATACCCGGTGGAAACCGGAGTTCAGCTTTAAAATATGCCCGGGAGGACGGCGGGAAAAAAATTTTCGGCAGCGCTTTGGCGGCAATACCGGCACCCATAAATGCGGCGATGATCAAAATGACAAATACATACCGATACTTTAAAGCAGTCACTAAAAACAGCCGATACCCGCGATAAAACAAGGAACTGAAATCCGGGGCAGTCCGTTTTTTGGTTTTAATAAACTTAACCGATATTAATGGGATTACCGTCAACGACAGAATCCATGAGGATAAAAGGGTGATGGTGACAACTTTAAACAGCGGCGTACAATACTCCCCACTGTTTGATTCCGCCAGCGCGATCGGTAAAAAAGACGCTGCCGTGGTCAATGATGATGTCAGCAATGGCACCAGGAGCTGGCGACAACTTTCCGCTGCCGCTTCGATGGGACTTTTTCCTTCAGCCATGCAGACCATAATCGATTCACTCATGACAATCCCGTTGTCCACCAGCATGCCTAAAGCAAGAATTAAAGCAGCCAGAGATACCTGGTCAATACCGATGCCGAAAAAATACATCACGGTCATGCTCATGAAAAT
>CAZFXX010000440.1:0-2309 GCA_964522985.1 uncultured Desulfobacteraceae bacterium | reverse complement strand
CCGCCAGATATCGGACAACCGCTGAATTGAATCACAGGTGTGGGGGAATACCATGCCGTCGATAAAATCGAGCCGATGGGCCAGGGCATCTTCCAGAGCACCTCGCACCAGGCTGCAACTGTAGGCCTGGAGATGGGCATCGGCCCTGGAAATGGCAGCGATGCTGCCGAAAATACGAAAGCCAAGGGCACCGGCAGCAAAAATCAGTTCTTCCGGTGCATAGGAACAAAGAGTGCCGATCACCTTGCCGCCGGTCTTTTTCTTCCATTCCCGTGCATACCCTTCCGGATCCACGGAAATGTCATGAAACCTTTTAATTATGTCTGCGAACATGGTTTTCGCTTTCTCTCTTTCTATGTAACCACTCATGGTTGACAGTTATCGGTTCACTGTTGAAAAAAACAAAAAATAAAATCAAAAATGCTTCAATCGCCGGACCCCGCTCAAAAGTATTGGCCGGTTAAACAGTGCCCTTACAATCCCAATCCGTCTCTTATTATAATCAGCGACTGTCTAAACGTTGCACCCAGACAGGTACAGAACAAGGGGAAAAAGGATACAACGATGATCACAACCAATCGCTGCATCGTATATTAAAAAAAATTGTGAACTGTGAACCGACAACCGTGAACGGGTACCTTTCTTTCAGGTGCAGGATGTATCTTTTTAAGGGCTTGTATCGTGTGTCGGGATATTCCCAATTAAATATCCGATGGTCTATATACCTGCCCCCGGTCTACAAGTCAACCATGAGCAGGTATTCAAAAATATATAGAAAATACGGCCGGCTCAAATCCTTCCTGATCACCCATCAGAAAGATCTGCCCTGATTTTTCATCCTATCCAGTGCCCAATTATCGAAAACCCGGTTTACAGTATTTGGAAAAACCCGGGGCCGGTATGTGACATGGCCAACCTCAATGAAACAGATCGAAAATTGCGGATGCCGAGCCACAGTTTCGGTTGCTTTTTTAAAAAAGGACGGTTAGATTAGCCATCTTCAACGGATGTAATACAAAGTCTGATCCTGCCGATCAGGCTTAATTGTTTTAAAAGGGAAGGTGCATGTTGCAGTCAAAACTTAACAGCGGTATTCGACAGGGTTTGCGGAAAGGATGGGACGGGTTTATATGGCTGCTCAAAATTATTCTGCCAATCTCTTTTCTGACGCTTATACTCGAATACAGTGGCCTCTTCGAAAGTGCCGAATTCATTCTGGAGCCGATTATGGGGCTGATGCAACTGC
This sequence comes from uncultured Desulfobacteraceae bacterium, assembly GCA_964522985.1. Lineage (GTDB taxonomy): Bacteria > Desulfobacterota > Desulfobacteria > Desulfobacterales > 4572-123 > 4572-123. The sequence goes on along the minus strand of CAZFXX010000440.1, from coordinate 1,063 downwards.
CGCCTGCTGCCGCTCTTCCCCTGACCGTTGGCCTTTTGGCCGGAATCTATGGTGCCATTGCCGCTATAGCCGTACTGCCGTTTACAACAGCACAGATAACCGTTATGGCGGTCTTTTTACTGATCGCTCATAATCTTGTACAGGAAGGTATCATTCAGGGTAAGGCAGGTGTAAACCCGTTCACTGCGACCCTGGTCAGATTGGCAGCCGCGCTGGGTATGGCGGCGGTTATCGGACGGCTATTGATTCCGGGTGAAGTTGTCACGGCAGCAGCGGGTTCTGTCCAGCCCATTGCATCATCGTTTTCCGCGGTAACTGCAGGGTGGATTCAGGGGATGCTTGTGCTGTGTGCCAAAATGCTGGTGATTATCGTCGGTGTCATGATCATCATCGAAATCATGAAGGCCTTCGACGTTGTTTCCCGTGTGGTGGGGGTGTTGCAGCCGCTGCTCAAACTCATGGGCATCGATCAGTCCACGGGGATACTGTGGCTTACGGCCGTTCTGTTCGGTCTCGCTTTTGGCGCCGCCGTTATAGTCGAAGAGACAAAAAAGGGCCAATTCAAGCAAGTGCTGCTCGACAGGCTGCACCTTTCCATCGGCATCAACCACGCTGTTATTGAAGATCCCGTTCTTTTTCTGCCATTCGGCATCCATCCCTTCTGGTTGTGGGTGCCACGGCTGGTCTGCGCCATTCTGGCCACCTGGCTTTATATTGCGTGGCACAAGATAAAACCCCGTCAGAAGACTGCCTGAGCACTGGACTTTGGTCACGGCAGAAATACGGATTGCTCCGAAACTGCCACCCGGATACCGGCTTGCGCTACCTGCGCACCGGATGCCTATCAGCTCAATTTAGTGAATTCCCGGTCATGACCACAAAACAGCACCTGAAGTCTACCTATGTCCGCATATCTTTCTGGACCGTGTTTGAGGGACAGTCAAAATAGATACACCGGCTACACTCATTTCTGCGGATACCCACCACCAGGACAGCACTGCTTAAAAGATAAATGATCAGCAGCAGTTCCCGCTTATGATTAAAGTGCCCTAAAATAGCGATG
>CAZFXX010000439.1:0-2317 GCA_964522985.1 uncultured Desulfobacteraceae bacterium | reverse complement strand
CCGGTTTGATGTTTAGGATTGCAGGTGTGATCTTTTCAAGTCCCGCCCTTCCTGTAATATCCATACCCCTGGCATTAAGAATTTGTAGGCGATCTCCCATGTCGTCGGCCGTCACCCCCAGGGCAGCAGCAAGACGTTTGATTCGTCGGTGTTTGTGATAGCTCTGAATTTCAAACTGAATTAAGGCAATCCGTCGCGGTTTCGGATTTTCCCACGTTAAGAACGGTCGACCGGCTGCCAAGGATATGGCCATTTGATCCACAAAGAAAGTCTTTCGCTGCTTTAATGCACCAATAATCGCTATTTTATCGCCTTTATCGAAGGTATTGACAAGAATGGGGTCAACGGTTTCCGGTTCACTTTCAATCCACTTTGAAGCATCAACGAAGCCGATAAGGTCAGTCTCTTGATCTTTCTTATTTTCAAACTCCGCGACATTTTCGATCATGATTGCCAGTCGTTCGGTGGCATCTTCGGGGTTTGAATAGCCCTTTAGCCAGTCTGAAGCATCGCCTTTTTCTGGAAGATCTGGAAGTTCAAGCCACTTGATACTTGAAGCGATCCCCTTTAATAAAACTGCTACCTGGGCCATGTGTTCATTGCCTGGCACATCGTTGTCGGGAATTAAAATTACATCTTTCCCTCGCAAGGCTTCCGTATGTTCAGGCCTAAATTTTCCCGCCCCGCCTGAACACGTTGTAGAAACAAAACCTATCGCATTAAGATTGTCGCTGTCCTCATCGCCTTCTACACAGATAACCTCGTCTGCCTTTAATACTTCAGACAAGTTATATAATACGGATTTGACACCCTTCATGTCCCAGATATGGCCTCCGTTGACATCCGGCCGTCGTTGTCTGAAGGTCTTTGGTTCATAACGGCACACCTGATATAACAATTTGCTTTCTGCATCCGTGTAGTCATAAACCTTGACAAGTTTTGAAGGGGTTGCCGGTTCTTTAACGAATAGATCTTTCATAGTCAGACCAACCGCTTCTAAGATGTCTTCAGTTTTGCAACCAGTATGGCAATGAAGCAAAATATTGCCGTTTTCCCGGCCGATACTAAGAGATGGGTGCTTATCGGGGTGCGCTGGGCAAAGGGCCTGCCAACCGGTTCCTGTTTGTTTCACTCCCTGAAAATGACTTAAAAAGTTTTGAATGTTCAATTTTCGCCCCTCATCAAATCCTCTAACGTCAATCCCGGAGAGTCTCCTACCCAAGTTTTGATCTCCGTTTCAATAAACATCAAACGGCCACCCACTTTTCGGAAAGGAATACTACGACGCAAAACCAAGTTTCGGATTGCCCCTTCACTCCGATTAAGATATTCAGCAGCTTTTTTGACGTTCCATAAATTCATTGCTTTACCTTACAGGGCAATAAAAAAGGGCAATACGATGATTACGGCACCGTAATTGCCCTTTTCTATTCTTGCGTTCCCGTCGAGTTGGCCGACTTTCAAGGAAACCCTAAAAATAATCTATAATTTTTCTTTCAGTCCTCGTTCTCTGTTTTTAATCGCCTGTTTTTGCGCCTCTTTAGCTTGATTGTATTTTTCAAACCGCCGTTTCAGCCATTTAGCATCTTCTTCGGAAAGCGCACCGTATTGGGATTCTAAATTCAATTGATTTTCCTTGTCGCTCTCAAATTCTCTTATAAAGTTTCCCTTCAAATTTTTGTGTAGTTCCTCGCCCGTTACTGGCCCATTTTCTGTAAACATAAACTCGGGCAAGATGGATTCCGCTTCATCGCCCCAGACTTTTGCTTCTGCTTCGCGCCTGGCCATCCAGGAAATTGCAAGACTTTGAAGGACTAAATATTCCTTGACTCCAAGGTTGCGGCTGAAGGTTTCAATCTTCTTCCAAAAGACAGGATCAAAACTGGCAATCATCGTGGCGCCTGTTTTGAGAAGATCCGTAAAAGTCATGCCCATTTCTTTCGACTTTTTTTCAAGATATTCCTTTTCTGAAGGCGTGATTCTGATTGCGGTATTGGTGGATTTTTCTTTCATAGCTGAACCTCTCTGTTTTTGATTTTGTTTATACACCCGTTTATACAGGAAGTCAAGCACTAATTTGGATTTATTTTCACCATGATTTTTTGGTGTGAAATTAACTTTGATGAAAGCTGTTGTGAAAATTGATGGAACTTCAGAGGTAAAAAGTGGGGTTTTGGTGTAATTCTGTGACAACCAGTGACATTTGAAGAAAAATAAAAAGGGGTCACAAGTTATTGATTTTACTTGTAACCCCTTGATATAATTTGGAGGCGGCAACCGGACTTGAACCGGTGAATAACGGTTTTGCAGACCGCTG
>CAZFXX010000438.1:0-2323 GCA_964522985.1 uncultured Desulfobacteraceae bacterium | reverse complement strand
GGATGGGGCTTTGCTCGTCCTTGCGCATCACCGACTGGTATTCGGCCGTGGGGATGTTTTTGCGGGAAGCCTCGTCATGGGTAAGGGTTTCGATAGATTTTTTTATTTTCGCTTTGCGCTTAACCATCTTTGAATTATGAATAGCAAATGAATTATAAATAGTAACTTTGGAATGGTGAAATAAAGGTATACCTCATTAAATTCACTATTCTCTGCTCCTTTTAATAATAGTGGTAAGAATGGCAACAAGTTGGTTTGCCTCATCTATCAAATCAGTCAGCCGATGTTCAGGAATTAGATCTGTTGCTCTAAGTAGACGAAACCAGTAGTGGGTTTCCCTTGCTTCCTTGCAGGCGATGGAAAGCTTGCTTATAAAATCTGCCCTGCTTTAACCTCCCTGCCCTTCTTCAACATTGGCACCAATCGATGTCCCGGATCGTAGTAGTTGCCCGGCCAGAGTCCGGCTTACACCTGGTGTTTTCTCCAATACCTTGCACGTGTTGACAATTCATCGGGCAAACTCAAACGTCTGTTCCAGTATATCACGTTTTTCTCCATCCATAATTCTCCATTCACTATTCTAAATTCTCCATTCTTAAAATCATGGCCCCTTTGGCCCCTTTGTGGCCCCTTTCCACCAGTGAGAGCCAAAATCCTGTTTGTTCGGTATATGCTGTGGTTTAATATATGGGTCAATTGAGGTATTCATGAGGCAATTCAGTGTATAAGGCGTTTGTGAGGCCTTTGAGATCATGAGTCGATTGAGCCATTTATGGCCATTTTTTGACTCCCGGATGTCCGGTTTGTCGGTTTTATGTCGGGTTTCATGATGATCGTCTCATGTCGGGTTTGTCGGGTTTATGTCGGGTTTACTTTTGATAACATAATGTATAGCGCGACCCGTTGTCCCAATTTTATGAAGTACCCTTTTTTTAATCAATTCCTTGATATCACGAAGAGCCGTGCGATCTGTTATTTTAGTAAATTCCCGATATTGCCTGTTCGTGATGCTGCCATTTTGCTTTGCAAAAAAAATCGCTTTCTTCTGCCGATCATTGAGTTTAAGCATGTCAATGACAGTTTCCGTCAGCCAGTCCCGCCACAGTGTCACCACAAAATGGGGGCCGCGTTGCTCGAAATCGGGCTCAGGGAGTCCCGCTTTACGGCAATCGTCAATCATGTCCGTTGTGCCGGTGCCGGCTTTCTCCACGTATTTAACCCGGAACAGGGGCTCGGCAATCAAGGGGTTTCGCGGGATGGGGCCATGTGGCTTTCGCAACAGTTCCGGGGTCAGCCCGGGAGGCAGTTCGCCGGGATTCCATATCTCAATACGATCGACAAAAACAATAACCTGGACAAATCCGTTGTGACGGTAATTCCGGTGGGCAACCGCATTAACGACGGCCTCGGCGATGACAGGGCGGGGAATCTCGAACTCAACGGGAGCTTGTGTGCTGATAGCACGCGTACCCACCCTGCGGTCAATTTTTCCAAGGACAAATTCCACCGCCTGATCGATCACTTCGAGCAACCTTCCCTCATAGGGCTGCTGGGATGCGATGGGCTTGCGCTTTTGGGTTCCATGGAAATGAAAGCAATGGACCTGGGCATTGTTAAAGAACCTGCGCGGATTCTTCCCAAAAAGAAGCATGGCGGCATTCGTGGGGCGGCCATCCCGCAGCAGATTGAAATTCTGCAAGACCGTTTTCGGCGCTCGGGACCCTTTTATTTTCAACCGGCCCGCAGCTTCGGCTGTTTCCACAAAAACCTTTACCTCAAAATTGTCGATATCCCGGAGTGTTGCCCTGTCACACACGCTGTCATCAAAGGGTGTCGACCTGAGCGCACCACGATTCTCCAGGCACTCAACGAGACTAGCATAGACCTCGCGGATCAGTCCGGGTGTATCTGAAAAACGGCGCCGGGTAACCTGGCGGCCTGCTCTGCTCACCAGTTTGGCCATCTCCGGTTCACGCGCCTTGTCGTCTTTACCCTTTACAAATAATAATCGTTCGCGATGGGTTTTGGTGGCATGTTCAAATTCCAGCTCAGTCGGCGACTTCCCATCCTGGTTTTTCCATCCATACCGGTTGCCGAAAATAGCAAGGTAGATATCGCATTGTTCGACCTCGCCCAGATAGATATCATCAGGTTTGCGGTCTCCTGCAGGAATATCTTCAAACAGGAATACACTGGATATGAACCGATTCAGGAGAGGATCATGGGTGATAAATTCTTTTACCCCACGCCGCTGCTCCGCGAGCTCTTTTTGAACGCTGCTGATAAATATTTTCAGACGAGTGGCGGGCATCCTGGTTACACC
>CAZFXX010000437.1:0-2328 GCA_964522985.1 uncultured Desulfobacteraceae bacterium | reverse complement strand
GCTGGCCGGTGGGTTGCTCTGGGTGTTCTACCGGAAAGGATGGTTCAAATAAATATTATTCAAGAAAACCACTTAGTGAAGCTATGAAATTGTTATATTAGGTCTGGGTTTACAGGCTCTATTTTTTTAATTTTGAAATTTTAGTAAATCCATTAAGGAAAAAAATCAAGCCAACCAAACCGATAACAAGGACGAGGTATTAACCCTGGACTCCGATAATAAAACAACTATCGACTATGAAACCGGACAAGCCGTGACAGACCAAAAAACCGGATAAGAATTTAAGACAATGAATATAACAAAGAAGGAGGAACAAAAATGAGCAAGGTCATCGGAATTGATCTCGGCACCACAAATTCATGTGTAGCGGTTATGGAAGGAGGCAACGCTACAGTAATCATAAATCCGGAGGGAGGTCGCACGACCCCTTCAATCATTGCCGTCAACGAAGCGGGTGATAGATTGGTAGGCCAAATTGCAAAACGGCAGGGAATAACCAATCCTGAAAACACGGTATTTGGTATCAAGCGGCTGATCGGCCGTAAATTTGCATCCAGGGAAGTGCAGGATGATCTCAAAATCCTCCCCTTCAAGATTGAACCGGCCGACAACGGCGATCTCCGAATCAATTTAAAGGGAAAACCGCACAGTCCGGCGGAGATATCCTCTTTTATATTAGCTAACATTAAAAATACGGCCGAGCAATATCTTAATGAGAAAGTGACTGATGCCGTCATTACCGTACCGGCCTATTTTAACGATAGCCAGCGTCAGGCAACCAAGGATGCTGGTAAAATCGCGGGTCTCAATGTGTTGCGCATTGTCAATGAACCCACTGCCGCGTCCCTGGCTTATGGACTGGACAAAAAAAAAGAGGAAAAGATTGCTGTCTTTGATCTCGGTGGAGGCACCTTTGATATATCAATTCTTGAAATCGGCGATGGGGTTTTTGAGGTCAAGGCCACCAATGGCGATACACATCTGGGCGGTGAGGACTTCGACCTGCGGCTGATCGAATATCTGGCCGACGAATTTAAAAAAGACCAGGCTATTGATCTAAGAAACGACAAAATGGCGCTGCAACGATTGAAGGAAGCCGCTGAAAAAGCCAAAATGGAGCTTTCCACTTCCTTAGAAACAGATGTGAATCTTCCGTTTATTACCGCTGATGCAAGCGGCCCCAAGCACCTTAATATTAAAATAACACGAGCCAGGCTGGAAGCACTCATCAGTGACCTACTCGACAATCTTGAGAAACCCTGCCGGTCCGCCCTTAAGGATGCGGGCCTGGCAACCAAAGATATTGATGAAGTTGTTCTGGTCGGCGGTATGACACGCATGCCGGCGGTTCAGGAACGGGTCAAAAAGATTTTCAACCAGAATCCTCACAAGGGAGTGAACCCGGATGAAGTGGTGGCCCTTGGAGCGGCTATTCAGGGCGCTGTTTTGAAAGGAGATATCAAGGATGTTTTGCTGCTGGACGTAACCCCGCTGTCTTTGGGTATCGAAACCTTAGGCGGAGTGATGACCCGGCTGATTGAAAAGAATACGACCATTCCAGTTAAAAAGAGCCAGACCTTTTCAACCGTCGACGACAACCAGCCGGCAGTCTCCATCCATGTGCTGCAGGGCGAACGGGAGATGGCGACCGGCAATAAGACCCTGGGCCGTTTCGAACTTGTAGGCATTCCACCGTCACCAAGAGGAATGCCGCAGATCGAGGTCACCTTTGACATCGATGCAAACGGGATCGTAAACGTTTCGGCCAGGGATATGGCAACCGGTAAAGAGCAATCCATCCAGATTACGGCTTCCAGCGGCCTTTCACAGGAAGAAATCGACAGGCTGTTCAAGGATGCGGAACTGCATGCGGACGAAGATAAAAAGAAAAAGGAACTGGTCGATGTCCGCAACCAGTCGGATGCCCTGATTTATTCTGCCGAAAAATCGATCAAGGCTTTGGGAAACAAGGTTGATGATGAAACAAAACTCAAGGTGGCGAATGCCGTTGCCAACCTAAAAAAGGTCATGAAAAGCGAGGATATCGCAGAGATTAAACGCCAGAGCGAAGCGTTAACCCAAGCTTCCTACAAACTGGCTGAAGCCATGTACCGGCAGACTCCCCAGGCGGACACCCGGCAGGCGGACACCCGGGATACACATCCATCTGAAACTTCGGAAAAGGAAGACGATGTGGTCGATGGCGAATTCGAAGAGATGTAAGGCAAAACTTTATGGAAAATATATGATACTTACAGAATTGAATTCCGCCAAAATCACAAACACTAAAAAAATGAATATTCTCATGATGACCAATACTTTTACCCC
>CAZFXX010000436.1:0-2330 GCA_964522985.1 uncultured Desulfobacteraceae bacterium | reverse complement strand
TTTGCGGCCTTGTAGTAGGTTCCAATGTAACGCGTTGTGTCAACGAATGTCTCTGCCATGGCTATATCAGTTCCATAACGCAGCTTCCAGTCCCGGGGTAGACGGCGCACACAAGCTCCGAGAGCGTGACTGGCGAGATGAGGAACCTTAACCCAGTCCAAAATCAAAAAACGTGTATTGTTGCAAATCAAACCGAGATTTCGCTCACGAACATCCGCCGACCAGCCGATCCACCGATCACGAACTTCAACCTTCCAGACGGCGACTCCAAAAAGCAAACAACCAAGAAAACGTTCATTGCGCCCAAGAATCATGTATTTCATATTCTGCCCGACAGGGCGTCCATAACTGAGGTAGTGATATTCCTTAACGAGATAATTGAAGGCTTTCCCGTATTTCACACATTTGCCGACATTTACAATTTTCACATGCTTGATGTCCGACAACAAGCATGATACCGGGCTTCGGTCAACCTTTACGGATTCAATTATTGGAAGCCGGCCAGGGCTCGGACACTGGCGAGGAGGAAGCTTTATTAAGGTACGAAACTCAAGTTTGCGGAGAAGTTCACGACAGGCCATGTCTTTAATCTGGCCGTCGGGGCGCTGCCAATTCCAACGCATACACAGTTCACGGGATAAACGAGATCGATTCCATAACGGATGATTGCGAAGAAGCATCCGTATCTCATTTACCTCCGCTTCTGTCACAAAGCGCCCCTATATTTTTATTGGCCAGTCCATGGCCTTGCATATTATACATGTAGCTGCCTTGAGTTCAGCTATTTCTTCAAATTTGATACATTTTTTGTTTTATAACTTTTTTGTATTGCACCGATCGACGTAAGGTTTTGCCGTCAATCGGAACTATTTTACTTTTTGAAGTTTTAAAAACAAATTTAACCCAGTTTAAAAAACATTTTTCTAATTCCTCTGTAGACACAGCAATAAAAAACCGTCTGAATGTGTGATGTGTTGGAATCCCACACGGTAATTCTAAAAATTGTTGCGCCGCTCGATTTTCATTTTAGTGAAGAGCTGGCCCGACAAATTATTGCGCTTTCAAAAGATATCTTCGTCGTTGCAATCAAGATCGGTGCTCCGGTCATGACCATGCTGCTGATGATCAGTGTCGGGTTTGGCTTGATTGCCAGAACCGTTCCTCAAATCAATATACTGATTGCCGGATTCCCCATTAAGATAGGCATGGGGCTTGTCGGGATCGGATTGTTGCTCCCTGTTTTTGTCCGGATGATGGGGAGCATCTTTGTAAAGTTTGGCGAAAACCTGAATTTGCTGCTTCATCTGATGTGAAATTTTTTTGACGCAACCGTCAATAGATAGTCAACAATATGGAAGATCTCCTGCTGTTTCAAGGCGCGCAAGGCAAAAAAGTTATAAAAAATTAACCATGTATCTTTTGGCATTTTTAATGCCGAAAACGGTTGATTAATTTTGTCCACCCAAAACAAATCGTTATTATATAAAATATGGCGGAACAGAACAAAGATCAGGAAAGAACCGAGCAGGCTACGCCCAAAAAACGGGAAGATGCCCGGGAAAAGGGGCAGGTGGCCAAAAGCCATGAGGCTGCATCGGCAAGCGTTCTGCTGGCCGGTTTGATAATTTTCTGGTTTGGCTCACAAGGTGCACTCAAGCAGATAGAAGCGCTGGTAAGATGGCTCTTCACCGAATCAGGTCATTTTAACGTGAACACTATGACGATCCAGCACCTCCTGGCGGGCCTCATTTATAAAATATCCATCCTTATTTTGCCCCTTTTTTTAAGGGTATTCTTTATGGCATTTATCGTTAATTACCTGCAGGTGGGATTTGTGCTGTCCGCCGAGGCGGTCAAGCCGAAATTGTCTAAGATAGACCCTATCAAGGGATTGCAGAAACGGGTATCCATCCGTGCCCTGGTGGAACTGGTGAAGAACATATTTAAAATTTCCATAGTCGGCTTTGTGGTTTATATAACGGTGAAAGGGGAAAGCGGTTATCTGATGCCATTGTCGGCCCAGAGCGTGGGAGGGATATTAATCTATATTGCCGGGGTTGCCTTTAAACTTGTTCTCAGAGTTTGTCTGGTGCTGATTGTTCTAGCGGTGATCGACTATATTTATCAACAGTGGGAGTTCGAGAAAAGCCTTAAAATGACTAAGCAGGAAATAAAGGACGAGGCCAAGCAAACGGAAGGGGATCCCCTTATAAAGGCCAGAATCAAGCGACTCAGAGGAATGCCCCCCTTGAAAGAATGATGGCAAGGTTTACCCATGCCGATGTTGTTAACACCAACCCCACCCCCCATTCAGTGGCCCGTAAATAAAA
>CAZFXX010000435.1:0-2337 GCA_964522985.1 uncultured Desulfobacteraceae bacterium | reverse complement strand
TTTTAATAACTTTTTTAATATCCTGTTATAGAATATTTTGCAAAAATATTAATATTATTCCATAAATTCAATCCCTCGGAAACATAAAAATATTATACCGATTTCATAACCTACGGACAAGACTTAAATACATTGAAATATGTGGAGACATAGAAAGAAAAGATAGTGTCACATCTTGATTTGTGATTTAATTTTATTGTACAATTTTTACAAGGCATTCTCTTTTATCAATCTTGCCCTGAAAGACGAAATATTTCTGCTGTTCATCCCCCCCCAGGACAACAAATGATACAGCGCACCGCCAAATTCTATTCTCCATGATCTGCTCATGACTTTTCCTTAATTTATTTTTTTTGACGCATCAATATAACTCACAATTCAAGATGTGACACCGATTTTTTCCAAGATGTGACACCGATTTTTTCCGGAGTCCCGGTTATTGCTCCGGATATGGAATTTTTACCTGAGCTTGTGGAAGATGCCGAAAATGGGTATCTTGTGGATCTGAGCCCAACCGGTTTTGTTGCCGCTTTAAAAAAGTTGCTGGATTCATCGCAATTGACCCAAAAACTTTCCACAGGGGCGTTGGGTACAGCACAACGTAAATTTGTCATGCGCTGTCAGGCAGAAAAAACACTGGCCTTTTATGCGCGGCTAAAAAATAGCATTGTTTAAATGATTCTTTCAGTACCTTTAGGGATAATTGTTGTCTTAATTTTTTATCATCTTTTTTTAATTTTCCGGACGGCAACCTGTTTTGGACACGGGTTTTGTTTTGGATTGACATTCAAGGTGCTATCTGCAATTTTATGCTATCTCAACTATTGTTTCACTACAGATCGTTATGCGTTCCCCTCTTGTCGATTATCTGGTACAGGTATTTTATAAAAAACCATTTTATACCAATTTATTATGAATAGATATGTTGTTTCATTTGTTGTGGCAGCCGGTCTTTTCGGGCTGATCGGGACCGGGTTTTTTTTGCACCGGATGGATGCTGAAAATATCGGAAATCGTTATTCTCATAAAAAACTTGCCATGGAGAGCGAAGCGCCAACCTCACTACCTCCTGTTAATATTAAACAATCCGATGCCCATCCGGGTTTATCACAGGACGGTTTGCCAACAGAGTCGGCACCAGCTTTAACCACAGTGGATGTTCAGAGAAAAGCTGCTATTGCAAAAAAGATTTTGAAAGCGCTGCCCGGGATACTTTCCGGAAAAAAATCACTTAAAGGCCTTTCTAATGAGGCATTGCTTGCCCTGCTCAGTGATGAATCGGCTTCCATCAGGGACCGTCGGTAGGCGGCATGGACCCTGGCAAAAAATGGGGATGAAACCGTTTTAAAAGCGCTTGAAAAATTTTTACTGCAGGCGGATATGGACAATTCCGTGAAAGCCGCTATTTATGAAGGCCTTGGGTATTCATCTGTTTTGCGGGCAAAGGAATTACTGATAACTGCCTTGCATAATGAAGATGAAGGCATTGTTTGTGCTGCCATCAGAGGTCTTGGCGCCATCGGAGATAAAGACGCCGTTTTTATGATTGTCGACATGATGAATTCGGATGCCGTATCTGAAATTGTGGCCGGCGAGGCTGCCGGGGCACTGGGACAGATTGATAGCCCGGATGCATATATCGCCCTTGTAGATGCTTATCAAAGCATCGAAACCTCAGATGAAGGGATCGGGGAAGATATTGTATCGGCACTGGGATATCGGGATATCTCCGAGACAGGTGATTTTTTTAAGCAAATTTTAAATGATAGGGCTACTGATCCGGCCTTGCGCCTTGCGGCTATTGAGGCTGTTGAAGACTCGCAAGGAGATGCCGGCGCATTTTTGCTGGATTATTTGAATGATCCGGACAGTGATATTCGGGCCGAGACTGCCTGGGGGCTGGCGTCTATTGATGAACCGGGAAGAATTGCAGACGTATTACATCTCCAGCTGGCAACGGAAGAAGATGCTGAAGTAAGAACACGCCTTTACCAGGCGCTTGGAAATCAGGAAACAATTGATATTGAAGCCGCTGCCGGTCTTGTCTATAAAGAGACGGTTCTGGATACAAAGCTGGCCGGATATGATTTATTAGCCCAGAAGCTTGATTTTTCTGAAACCACAAAACCTGTAGAACAGTTTGCAAACCAGGTGATACCTGAACTGCAGGAAATTGCATTGTCGGAAAAAAATTTAAATTATAAGATCAGGGCTGTGATAACTCTTCAACGGACGGATACATTGGCTTCTTTGCGGGCATTGGAAGAGATTGCCGAAAAGAGCCCTGATTATAGAGTCGTGAAGGCGACAGGCATAAACCGATAATTTTTTTAATTT
>CAZFXX010000434.1:0-2338 GCA_964522985.1 uncultured Desulfobacteraceae bacterium | reverse complement strand
TGGGATAGGCTATTCTAATAGGGCGAGACATGAAATATTGATTAACACCTTAAAGGACAAGAGTCAAGAGTAGACTTGACCCTTTTACAAGTGTTGGGTGTGTTCTTCAACCTGCAGACGATGCTCCTCCTGCAGGTCTTTGGCCGCATCGGAGTTGATCCTTTAAACGAGTTCGTCGGCTTCCTCCAGTAATTGCTCAATGCTCTTTGATGCTACGTTTTCGGACATGATGACTCCTTTCATTGGCCTTTAGGTACAATCCTTGTGCCATGCATATAGGACGCAGGGCGGTATCACCAATCATATCGTTTTATTTTATTTATTTGGTTGCTTAGTGAATTCTAAGCAGCAATACGCCGTTATATAAAAGGGTCGTATTTGACCAATGGTCACATGTGACCCTTTTTAGGAGGTTTGGAAGTTTTGGGCGGCAAATGGTGATGGGAATTTATTGATCGTCAGGCCGCATACCAAAGGACTAAAAAATAATGGCATGTCGTGCCGGTGATGACAAAAAGGTGCCAGATCAGGTGGCCATACGGTATCCGCGAATCGGTTGCAAAAAAGGCGACACCGGCAGTGTAGGACAGGCCTCCCGCAATCAATAGGAACAGGCCGATAGCAGGCATCCCGACAAATAACGGCTCTACCGCTATCACGATCAGCCAACCCATCAGCAGATAAAGGCAGGTGGAAAAAGTGGGATGGGCGGTTTGATAGAAAGCCTTCAGCACTACCCCGGCTATGGCAAGTCCCCAAACAATCCCGAAGAGCGCCCAACCGCATGTACCACGAAGAATGCCAAGGGTCAACGGAGTATACGTGCCGGCGATAAGGATAAAGATTGCGGAATGCTCGATGATCCGAAAACAGCACTTGGCCTTGCCAATGGGCCATGCATGGTAAAGCGTGGAGGCAAGATAAAGAAGAATCATGGACGCGGAGAAAACACTCGTACCGACAATGAATCCGGCATCCCCGTGCCTTGCTGCATGCATGACGAGAAATGGCGTTCCGACCAGCGCGCCTAAAAACCCGGTGCCGTGACTTATGCTGTTGGTGATTTCTTCGCCCTGCGACTGAACACGCTTCGGGTTTGAAAGGACTACCTGCACGTCAGTTCCATGGCCCCCAGTGGCCATGTATGCCAATCAGTGTGATCGCTTCCTGTGCCGTATAGGTGCGAACATTGATAATTTTGTTTTTTTTGTAGAATTCGTCTTTCAAAAACAAACTTTTATGCCCCTCACACAATTCGTAAACAAAGTCTAACTCTTCAACCCACGCATGGTTCACCGCCGCATTTTGCCGCGAGGTAGCCATATTCCCATGCGCCAGACGATAGTCATCCGGTCCGTCGGTGATGTGCGGTTTTTGAATGAACTCCGCTGAGGCCCTGAAATAGGCAAGTTTCGGTTTGGATTTTTCATCTGAGTGGATTGGTTCAGAACCTGACATGATTAGTCCTATATCTTTTATGCAAAAACCACATTTGTTTAGAAATTTAATGCGAAGTTGGGGGGTGAATTCCCCGTCGCTTGGGACGATCCAATTGATTATATCCTTTATTTATACTCCGCTACATGCGGCTGGGTAGTTCATTACAATACACCGGCAAGGTCATACGCAAGTATAATGTAATTATCTTATCTGCATTAAGACAAATTTTAACATCTCCCCGAAACATAATTATGCCGACGCTTATAAGCAAGCCAGTTTTCCGCCGAATCAAGAGGAAAAATCGGTCTTGGTACATGGCGATAGGGCAATCGGTTGTAACACGGGGTGCAAAGTGCGCCGCTGTCACAAAAAATCACTTGACCTGCGATCGGCTCGAACGCAGCCCGGAAGTGTTGCATCGATTTTAGCGCCACGACATTCTTATTCTGGGGGTCGATACCAAATGCATTGAATCGCTTCAAATCTAGTATTTGGCGGGCACTGGTGACCACCAATATCTCAATACCACCAACTACCTTATACTTATTAGTTCTTTTAAACAATTTATATTTATAATCAATCTCTTGTTAATACTATGTTTTTTAAAGAGTTTTCCTTCACATTTATTGGATCATCGAATAGAACTGCTTTTTTGAGTGTTTCGTGCATGAATAAGTAATTGATTTTACAAACTCGTTACAAAAGTTTTACAGTTCTTATGATATACTGATCTTAGTAAAATCTCAGGAGGACTGTTATGAACAAATACCTGCTTCAAACAATTTCTATTGTATCAATTTTTCTTTTAATCACCATCTGCTATGGTGCGTCAAGCTCATTGGGTGGAAGGATTTCAGATGCAAAAACTGGTTTGCCAATTGAGAA
Source organism: uncultured Desulfobacteraceae bacterium (assembly GCA_964522985.1). Taxonomy (GTDB): domain Bacteria; phylum Desulfobacterota; class Desulfobacteria; order Desulfobacterales; family 4572-123; genus 4572-123. The sequence continues at coordinate 13 of CAZFXX010000434.1, read as the reverse complement.
TGCAAAACTCGTT
>CAZFXX010000433.1:0-2339 GCA_964522985.1 uncultured Desulfobacteraceae bacterium | reverse complement strand
GATTCTCACCCGCTAAAATATGCGACCTTGCCCGGCCGCACCACTTTTCAATAGTTAATTTGGTTCTGGCTTTGCCAGGTTAGGAGAATCTGATATGGGAACATGGATGAATGGCTATATGGACAAGCTTGCCGCGGTCCGAAGGGAAAACCTGGAAGGCGGCGGTCCGGATCGCATGGCACTCATACACAAGCTTGGCAAACTCACCGCCAGAGAGCGAATCGACCGGCTCGTGGATGCCGGTTCTTTTGAAGAGCTCGGTTCCATTGTCAGGGACCACCGACATCCATTAGACGGCACGCTGAGACCCAGTCCGGGGGAAGGGATTGTGATGGGATCCGCCACTGTCTATGAACGCCCGGTGATGGTGTACTCATTTGACTTTTCAGTCATGTCGGGTTCCCTGGGCGATCAGGCGGCCTGGAAACTGGCGGACCTGATGGAAATGGCCGGCCAGAGGCAAATGCCCATCATCGGCATGATCGATTCGGCCGGTGAGAGACTCAGCGTAAAGGGCGGGGATTCTGGGCTGAACGCTGTGGGCGCCCTGATTAAAATACTGCCTATACTCGGGCGTTGTTCCAAGGATTGCGCTGCTGCTTGGACCCTGTACCGGGGTTTTCGCCTCTGTGCCGGTACTGTCCGATTTTTTGATTATAAATGAAAATTCCGGATTTTTGTGGCTGGGCGGTGAAAAGCAATCGGAAAATGCCGGCAACGCCGAATTTCATATGGAAAACAGCGGTCAGTGTGACCTGATTGCAAAAAGCGATGAAGATGCCATTGATAAAGCCCGGAAACTGCTGGAATTTTTACCAGGGAACTGCTGGGAAAAACCATTGCTCAGCGATACAGGTGATGATCCCGAGCGCAGAGAAGAAGCACTGCTGGATGTTATGCCCGACAATGTAAAATTTACCTATAATATCCATGAGATTATCGAAAAGATAGCCGATAACGGAAAATTTTTTGAGCTCAAGGAAGATTTCGCCTCCCACCTCGTGGTGGGTTTCTGCCGTTTTGACGGGCAGGTAGCGGGCATTGTCGCCAATAATCCCGATGAACTCAGCGGTATCCTGAAACCGGACGCTTCGGATAAGTACGATCGTTTTATGAATTTTCTGGATGCTTTTAATCTTCCGCTGATTACCCTTGTGGACACCACCGCCTTTCCACCGGGTGATCGCTGGGAACGGCTGGGTATTATCCGCCATGGGGCCAAGCTGCTCCACTCCTATTCCCACCTGACCTGCCCCAAGATCACCATAGTCCTGCGACGATCCTACGGCGGCGCCAATATCGTACTGGGGTGTTCTAAGATGTTTCCCGACTTTGTTTATGCATGGCCCACTGCTGAATTCGCACCCACCGGCCCGGAAACCGTTGTTAATGCAGTATTCCACAAGGAACTGGCCAAGGCAAAAGAAGAGGGCAATTACGATGAAGTCTATGGCATGTTCCTGGGCATTTTAAGAGAACAATTTTCCGTAATGAATCTGGCCAAACACTGGACAACCTATTATACGGCCCATGAAATTATCGACCCGCGGGACACGCGGCCTAAAATTATACAGGCACTCAAATCCCTTGCAAAAAAACAGGAACCGTTACCGGGAAAAAACAGATCCATCAAACCCGCATAAAAAGGGGGGAAACCATGGGCGAAAAAATGAATACAGCCATCGGGCGGCTGCCTGCTCGATGCGGGCACATTCAGTGAGCTGGGTTCCTGTGTCAATACCACCGGCGCACGCATAGACGGTCGAAAAACCGATGCGCCCTGCGACGGGGCCGTGGTGGGTACCGGTAAAGTGGACGGTCGGCCGATGGTTGTGTATGCCAGCGATTTTACCGTGTTAGGGGGGTCGTTGGGGGCCCAGCATGTAGTGAAGTTCGTAAAGTTGATGGGAATGGCGGCCGAATGGGGCGTTCCCATGGTCTGGCTGCTGGACTCGTCCGGCGGACGCCTGGGATATCAGGATGTGCCGTCTGCGGGCATTGACTGGTGGTTTGCCCTGCAGTCGCGCTATTCCGGTCTGTTCCCCCAAATTAACGTTCTCATGGGCCCCTGCATCGCAGGTCAGGCCTATTGCCCCACCCTGTGTGATTTTCTTTTGATGAGTCGAAAAACAGCCCACCTGTGGCTCGGGGGCCCGCGAATGACACAGGCGGCGATTTCTGAAAAAATCGGCGATGACGTGGGCGGTGCGGACTACCATATGACCTATAGCGGCACCTGTGATGTCGTCGGTGATACCGATGAAGAAACGATTTTAAAAACCCGTTAGACATAATGATTGATAGTGAAGCGGCATGCTGATGGTATAGCCAGCAACCCG
>CAZFXX010000432.1:0-2366 GCA_964522985.1 uncultured Desulfobacteraceae bacterium | reverse complement strand
TTTTGGATATCATCGATAGACTTCGGGTGCTTATCCCTGTTAAAAACATTAAACATAAATCCTGGCGAAGAGCGTCTTCGTATCGTTTGCCGCGCGGAATGACATGGGTTCTAAATTTACCTTTGCGGTCTCTTGGAACCTGGAGGTCAACCTCGTCTATCCCTTTTAACGTAAAATTACGTTCGTAAGAACCGTTGCGATGATTTATATCTCCTTTCAAACGCTCATAGGGTTTTCTGCCCAAAAAATGCATCAGCTCCGCATCCATCAGCCCGGAAAGATATTGACCAATCGTCTCTTTAATATCGGCTCTGAGTATCTCGTAAAGCTGCTCGGGTTGTTCTTGGATTTTCTTTAAAATACCAACAACTTCAGGTACACTGACTTCCAGTTTCATGGGTGCTTTTTCTTTCTGTAGGTTTTTTCATCGAAACCTTTTTAAAAGAAAAGCATCCTTTTTTTCAACCTGTTTTAAATTTTACACAATCTATTTTACACTACCGGCATATGCCAGGGCTTTATCGTCGGGCTGATCCACCTGGGCGTAAAAGGCCTGTTTGCCGATACCCAGAACCATGGGGCTTGCCTCGGCGATCTGCCGGGCCATGGCTTTTGTTTCCGCAGCCAGATCTTCAATGGGCACCACGTGGTTGACCAGGCCCAACGCCTTTGCTTCACGGGTCGGGAAATAACGGCCGGTCAGGAGCATTTCCATGGCGGCTTTGCGACCGATGGCCCGGGTGATGGCCACCATGGGAGTGGTGCAGAAAAGTCCGATCTTCACGCCCGGTGTCGCAAATCTGGCCCCCTCTTCGGCAATCAATAGATCACACCAGGCTGCCAGCTGGCAGCCGGCAGCCGTGGCTACCCCCTGCACCTGACCGATTACCGGCTGAGGTATGGTGTGTATCAGTTGCATCATTTTCGTACATTGATCAAAGATGAATTTGTATTCCTTTACACCTGCGTCCACCAGTTCAGCCAGAAAATGGCCAGCGCAGAAATGTCTGCCGGCTCCATCCAGGATCACTACCTTGATGTTCTTATCTGCAGCAATCCGGCTAAATGCATCCATCATTTCGCCGATCATGCGCCGGGACAGGGCATTGATCCTTTCGGGCATATTAAGGGTGACACGGGCAATAGGGGGCTTCCTGGAAAAAAGAATTTCATGGTAGGTCATTTTTGTCCTTTTTCGCATATGCCGGTTCAAGGTTCAGGTCAAGACCGGGGCAGCGTATGTTCTCCGGTTCAGGACAGGGCTGAAAGTTTCTTTTGAAACAGTGCCTGGTTCCGAGTATCGTTCAAGGCCCCGTAGCATTCGGCAATAAAAAAGAGGGCCTGCCTTGAATGCTGAAACCTTGAAAGGTATGACAGGGCCTGTTCAAATGCATCAGTATTCATCAGGCTGATACCCAGGCAAAGGTGGATCTGTTCATGGTCCGGGAAATATTTTGCCCCTTTGGAAAGAACGCTAACAGATCCGGCAAAATCCCCTTTTTTTTGCCGGATCATCCCCAGTCCCAGGAAAGCCCTGGCATCGGGGCCATATGTCAGCGCCTGTTCATACAGCTTTTCAGCCACCTTCCTCTTATTTGGTATGGCGGCAATCCCGGCATAATCCCCCTGATCAAACGTCATGCCGAGTCTGGAGCAAAAATCGGCGTGGGCCGGATACAGATCTTTGTCATCCATCAGATCGATGGCATCTACAAAGGCAGGTAGGCTTTGGTAAAACGTGGTCCTGAGGGTTTCTCCGAACTCAAGGATCATCTCTTTTGTCAGATCCGGATCGGTTTCAAAATACATGATGTCTTCGATTTTATTCAGCCAGATGTCGTCGCCGGCATGGGTTTTTTCCTGGAATTGCTCGTACAGGGTTGTCCCCGGGAAGATATCCAGGATGTAGAAAATAGCACTCAGCGGTTTGATTTTTTTAATCAGGTCCAGACTGGCCTCGATGGTGTTGTTGTTTTCCCCGGGGCACCCGTAAATAAAATAGGCCCGGGCCATGATGCCCTGTTTTTGAGTAACGGCAAAGGCGTTTTCGATCTGTTTGTCGGTGATGTTCTTATTTAAAAGGTCTCTGATTTGTCTTGACCCGCTTTCCACCCCGTAACTGATCTGGATGCACCCGGCCTTTTTCATCCATTGCATCATTCCATCATCTACATAATTGACCCGCGAAATGGCGGTCCAGGTGATGTCAAGACGACGTTCTATGATTTTTTGGCAAACCTTGATCACGATTTCTTTTCGGAGGGTAAACGTATCATCGGAAAAGTAGAAAAATTTTATACCGCGGTGACCGAGCCGTTCCAGTTGATGGACAAAATAATCGGCCGAGTGAAACCTGACCTTTCTTT
>CAZFXX010000431.1:0-2368 GCA_964522985.1 uncultured Desulfobacteraceae bacterium | reverse complement strand
GCTGAAGGGCATATTTTTTCACAAGAGCTGAAAAATTTGATCGCTGCATTCCCACTTTTTTGGCCGCTTTTGAAATGTTTCCGCCTGCTTCGGAGAGCGCATTTTGTAAAAACATTTTCTCGACCCGGCTGAAATGATCTTCCAGAAACTGCTTTTTGGCCGACTTGAGTTCCTCAAGGTTCCGGGGGATGGCATCGGAAAGCCCCATGCGTCTGGTTTCAAGATTGTCCATGAGGACATCCTGGTTGAGCTGGCTGCTGTCGCACATGATCACAAGCCGTTCAACCACATTTTTCAACTGTCGTACGTTGCCGGGCCAGTTAAAATTAATCAGGGTCTCGAGGGCATCGTCTGAAAATCCGGAAATTTTTTTGCCGGTTTTGCGGCAGAAAAGCTTGAAAAAATGGTAGGCAATTTTGGGTATGTCGTCACGCCTGTCTCTGAGCGGCGGAATATAGATGGGAAAGACATTGAGCCGGTAGAAAAGATCTTGACGAAATGCCTGTCTGGCAACCATTTTTTTCAGGTCCTGGTTGGTTGCCGCAATCACCCTGGCCCCGGTTTTCTTTACCCGGCTTGACCCCACCGGTTTATATTCCCCGGTTTCCAGGACCCTTAAAAGTTTCCCCTGGATGTTAAGCTCCAGATTGGCCACCTCGTCTAAAAATAAGGTGCCAGAGGAGGACGTTTCAAAAATCCCCGGCTTGTTGGTGTCGGCCCCGGTAAACGCGCCCTTTTCATAGCCGAAAAGTTCGCTCTCCAAAAGAGACGGGGAAAACGTACTGCAGTCCACCGCCAGAAACCGGTCGACGGCCCGATTGCTGTGCATGTGAATGGCATTGGCGAAAAGTTCCTTTCCCGTGCCGCTCTCCCCATCTAAAAGAACGGTGCTGTCTAAAGGCGCAACCCGCTCTATTTTTTCGAAGATATCAATAATCAGGGGATTTTTACCGATGATATTGTTAAAATCAAACTTACCATAAAGCTGCTTTTTCAGGTTCTGGTTTTCTCTGACTAGGTTCTTGTTTTCCAGCGCCTTGGCAACGGCCTGAACCAGCTGCTCTTCGGCAAAGGGTTTGGTGATAAAATCAAAGGCCGCTTTTTTCATCGCCTCAACGGTATTGGCAACAGTCCCGTGCCCGGTCATCATGATCACATAGACGTCCGCCATTTCCTGTTTTATTCTTGTCAGGATTTCAAGGCCATTCATTTCAGGCAGCTTTATATCCAGAAGTACGAGATCAAAAGTGTCTTTGCGTAATTTTTCAAGCCCCTGGAGCCCGGACGATGCCACATCCAAAAAATATCCCTGTTCATCAAGGATCATCTTGCACCCGCTGCAAATGGCCGGCTCATCATCAATTATCAAAATTTTTGTATTCATCATTTTTTACGACTTACCGGTTAAATAATAGCTCACGCTGCTTTTTAATGAAGCGAAGGGTTATCATGGCAAAGGGTTTAGGCAGCATAAAGGTGTCCCAGCTATTGAAATACCAGGCTTTGTCCGCGCTGACATAAAAAGGGACAATCACGGCATCGGCGGCAGACGCCATACGGATGACCCCGGCTTTTACAACCCCGGCGGGCCCTTGGGGACCGTCTACAATATGTGCGGCAAGGCCCGTTTCCGTTAACCGGTGGATCATGCCATGCAAAGTCGAACGCCCCCCCTTGGAGGAAGATCCGCGTATGGTATACCAACCGGTCCGGTTGGCAACGCCTGCAATAATTTTTCCATCAGCGCTTTTGCTGATCATAAGGCCGGGTTTGTACCTGCCATATTTTTTAAAATATCGAATTGTAGAAAAAAATTGCTGATGCCAGCAGCAGAGCAACACTCTTCCACCATTATGGAGATAATCTATCCACTGCTTTTCATTTTCAACGGTGAGACGAAAAGTCGCACCATAAGTACGAATGAACCCGTAAAGAAAAAACAAAAACGGTTTTGATGTGATAATGGCAAATTTTAACTTTTTCAGCATGAGGCCTCATTTTTAAATTTACCCGACGACAATTTATAGGACGTAAGACTATCCTACTGGAGTTTCATAGAAACTCAAGCGCTTTTTAGCCCCTGGCAGTTCGGCTACCCGGAAAAACCGGTACTGTTGAAAAGGCGCACGCCGCAAACAACAAATAATTTCCAAATAGCCATATCCAAACATCAAAGCCCCATGCCCTGGCGGGCAAAACAAAAGATAAAACATCAGATATGATGACCTTAAAAAACACTGGGCAAAGCAATGAAATCTTGAACGGTGAAAAAATTTATGGCATAGTAATTTATAAAATAGGTGCTATACAAATAGGGTGCGGCTCTTATGAAACAAGTTAAAGTTACCGAAAATAGAGGTGTTCAGCA
>CAZFXX010000430.1:0-2372 GCA_964522985.1 uncultured Desulfobacteraceae bacterium | reverse complement strand
GGTGAAGTCATGTCCATCGGCAGGACCTACAAGGAAGCCCTCCAGAAAGCGATTCGAAGCCTAGAAATTAACCGTTATGGCTTGGGCTTTGCAAAAAATTTCAACGACAACTCGATAGATGATCTCATGGATATGCTGAACAGACCCAGTAGTGAGCGTCAGTTCATCATTTACGAAGCCCTGCGCAAGGGAGCCGATATCCAGGATATCAGTAAAAAAACCCATATTAAAACATGGTGGATCGAGCAGATGAAACAACTGGTGGACCTGGAGGAAGAAATTATTTCCTACCGGGGCCAAACCCTTCCCGACCATCTGTTGATCCAATCCAAAAAAGATGGTTTTGCAGACAAATACCTGGCCCAGCTTCTGGATCTGCCGGAAAGCCGGATCCGGGAAAAACGTCTCTCTCTGGGCCTTGCCCAGGCATGGGAACCGGTGCCGGTCAGCGGGGTCGAGAACGCGGCCTATTATTATTCAACCTATAATGCCCCGGACCGGGTGCCGGTCAGTAACCGCAAAAAAATTATGGTCCTAGGCGGCGGGCCGAACCGCATCGGCCAGGGAATTGAATTTGATTACTGCTGCGTCCACGCGGCCTTTGCCATCCGCGATGCCGGTTATGAATCCATCATGGTCAACTGTAACCCGGAAACCGTTTCCACGGATTACGATACATCGGACAAATTATATTTCGAACCTTTGACCGTCGAAGATGTTCTGAGTATTTATGAAAAAGAAAAACCCGAAGGCGTCATCGTCCAGTTCGGGGGTCAGACACCCCTGAACATCGCCGATGAACTGGCTAAGGCCGGTGTGCGAATCCTGGGTACCACTCCTGAGACCATTGATCTTGCCGAAGACCGAGACCGCTTCCGCAAAATCATGCGCAAACTGGGTATTCCCAAGCCGCAAGCAGGCATGGCCTGCGATATTGAACAGGCATTGACAATTGCCGACAAAATCGGCTATCCCCTGATGGTCAGGCCTTCATATGTCCTTGGCGGGCGGGCCATGGAAGTCGTTCATGACCAGGAGATGCTCAGACGCTATATGGCCGCTGCCGTGGATGTATCTCCGGAACGCCCGATTCTCATCGATAAATTTCTGGACAACGCCATTGAAGCTGAAGCCGATGCCATCTCAGACGGAAAGGCTGTTTTTGTTCCCGCCGTAATGGAACATATTGAACTGGCCGGAATTCATTCCGGTGATTCGGCCTGCGTTATACCGCCGGTGAGCATTCCCCATAAACACATTGAAACAATTACTGAATACACCAAAGCCATTGCCTCGGAACTTAATGTGGTCGGGCTGATGAATATTCAGTACGCCATATACAACAACACCGTCTATATTATCGAAGCCAATCCCAGGGCCTCACGCACCGTGCCACTGGTTTCCAAGGTATGCAATATCTCCATGGCCCGCCTCGCAACCCAGTTAATGCTCGGTGAAAAGATTGAGGCCATGAATCTTCACCATAAAAAAATCCCTTATTTTGGTGTCAAAGAGGCGGTTTTCCCATTCAATATGTTTCCCGAAGTCGATCCCCTGCTTGGACCGGAAATGCGATCAACCGGTGAAGTCCTTGGCCTGGCAGACAGTTTTGGCCGTGCATTTTTCAAATCCCAAGAAGCCGTCCAGCTCCCGTTGCCCCTTGAAGGCAGTGTGTTGTTTACCATCGCAGACCGTGACAAATATCCGGCCCTTGAACCTGTCAGGCTCTTCAGAGATCTGGGGTTTAAAATCGTTGCCACCAAGGGGACCTATGAATTTTTGGATGAACAGGGAATCGAATGCGAACCGGTTAAAAAGCTGGGCTACGGCCGGCCCAATCTGATTGATGCCATCAAAAACAGAGAAATCCAACTGGTCATCAACACGCCCAGCGGCCGGCAAAGCAGGCACGACAGCTCCTATATTCGGAAATCCGCTATTAAATACAATGTCCTTAATATTACCACTACCGCTGCGGCAGTTGCTGCCGCCAAGGGAATCGCAGCGCGCAAAAATGGAACCAGCAAGGTAAAATCGCTGCAGGCATACCACGCTGATTTGGAAGGATAATAGGTTGAAGGTAGAAGGGAAAAGAAGGTATTCATGAAAGCCGTTATCCAAAGAGTTAAACAATGCAGTGTAACGGTGGACGACATCATCATCAGCAGCACCGGGCCTGGAATACTGGTTCTGTTGGGAGTGGCAAAAAATGATGCGCCAAAAGATGCCCGTTACCTGGCCGAAAAAATTACCCGCCTCAGGATATTTCCGGATAAAAATGGCAAAATGAACCGATCCTTAAAAGATACCGACGGCGAAATGCTGGTGGTCTCTCAATTTACGCTTTTGGGTGATTGCCGAAAAGGAAGGCG
>CAZFXX010000429.1:0-2394 GCA_964522985.1 uncultured Desulfobacteraceae bacterium | reverse complement strand
CTCGGCCAGGCCGGCTTTCCGAGATGATGAAAATGATTTTGGCTGCGGTTGACAAGACCCAGGGCTGTCATATTTTTATGTGTTGTGATTCAGGTTCAAACAAGGCTTTTCAGCACATTGAGACATAATTAATCGGAACATCATAAAATGTTAAACCATCAACGTGAAAAAGAGCAATTCAAAAAGCTGTTTAAGGATGAGCATATTGATCGTTTTGATTCCCGATTTGAAATTCTCGAAATTTTTTTAAGTACTGAGAATCATGTGACCGTCGATGATCTTGCACAAATGATGGAAGATAGCGGCCACAAAATGGAGCATGATTTTATCCAAAACACGCTGGAACTCATGTGCCGTTTCGGTTTTGCTCAAATAAGAACCTTCAACAATGGAAAGACAAGGTATGAACACCGTCATCTGGGCCAGCATCATGATCACATGATCTGCACCAAATGTAAAAAAATTGTTGAATTCAGGGATGAACAGCTTGAAAACCTTCAGCTACAGATCGCATCTTCCCATGGCTTTCACCTGCTCCAGCACAAAATGGAGATCTACGGCATCTGTTCCGAATGTTCAAGCAAACGCCATGAAATAGTTTCACTGGTTACGGCCAAACAGGGTGAACGCCTTGTCATTAAAGCGTATTCCGGTGGGAAAACCGCACGCATGCGCCTTTTAAGCATGGGATTGCGCATCGGAGACGAAATAGAAGTCATAACCAATATTGGTCAGGGCCAGATGGTTATTGCGACCGGCTTTAACCGATTTGTTTTAGGACGCGGGCTTGCTATGAAAATTATGGCACAGCCTGTCTCGAAGGGTAAAGATTGAGATATAAAATAAGACTGTAACAAAAAGAAAGATCGGATCATGCAATTAAGCGATATAAAAGAAGGCTGCAGTGCCATCATAGATCATGTCGGCGGAAATACCAACCTGAGAAGAAGACTACATGAAATGGGCATCATCAAAGGCTCGAATGTATATATTGATAAATATGCGCCTTTGCGGGATCCAATCGAACTGATTATCATGGGCTATCATATATCACTGCGGGTTGAAGAAGCTCAACAGATATCAGTCAAAATTGTTAAATAGGATAAAATCATGCAGGCCAAGCAACTGACGATTGCGCTTGCCGGTAATCCCAATTCAGGCAAAACAACCATATTCAACACACTGACCGGCACCCGGCAGAAGGTGGGCAACTGGCCGGGTGTAACCGTTGAAAAAAAAGAGGGTACAATCCATAAGTTCGGTCGGGAACTCAAAATTATCGACCTCCCCGGGACCTACAGTCTGACCCCCTTTTCCATCGAAGAAATTGTGGCCCGCAACTTTATCCTCGAAGACCGCCCGGATGTGGTCATCGATATTATCGATGCGTCTAATCTGGAACGAAGCCTGTATCTGGCCACCCAGCTTAGGGAAATCGACTGCAAAGTCCTGTTTGCCCTTAACATGGCGGATCTGGCCCGCAGCCGAGGCATCAAAATTAATATCGATACACTTTCCATGCTGCTTGACCTGCCGGTTGTATTTACCATTGGTAATAAAAACAAAGGCATTGATGATCTCCTTGAAAAGGCCATTGCGCTGGCGAAATCCGATCACAATATCATTCAGCATCGACGGGTACACTACAACAAAGATATCGAAAAATCGATCACCCTTCTGCAGTCATTTATCGAAAATCATACCAGTGATCGGCTGACCTACAACCCCCGTTGGACCGCCATCAAGCTGATTGAAGATGACCGGATCGTCAAAAAACGGATTCTGCAGCGATTCGGCGCAGAAGGAGTAGAGATCATCAATCAGGCCGAGACCCAGCGCAAACTTTTAACAGGCCGCTTTGATGATGATCCTGAAATTCTCATAACGGATGAACGCTACGGGTTTATTGCCGGCATTATTAAAGAAGTGTATACCACCTCAACCCGGCAGAGGGTCGACCTTTCACGTAACATCGATCTTGTCCTGACCAACCGGTTTATCGGCTTTCCGATTTTCCTGTTTCTGATCTGGTGCATGTTCCAGTTGACTTTTTCTCTCGGGGCCTATCCCATGGGCTGGATTGAAAGCGGTGTCTCAAGTTTTTCGGGCATCGTTGACAGCCTGTTGCCCACCGGCATTTTAAAGGACCTGCTCCTCGACGGAATTATCGCCGGCGTTGGCAGTGTTATTATTTTTCTGCCCAATATATTGATTCTGTTTTTTTGTATCGCGCTTTTTGAAGACACCGGCTATATGTCACGGGCCGCATTTTTGATGGACAAAATCATGCACCTCATCGGTCTGCACGGCAAATCCTTTATCCCGATGCTCATGGGGTTCGGATGCAGTGTCCCGGCTATTATGGCGACCCGGATTCTTGAAAGTGAAAAAGAT
>CAZFXX010000428.1:0-2397 GCA_964522985.1 uncultured Desulfobacteraceae bacterium | reverse complement strand
AGGTGTTGCAGCTATATCATAAATTTCTGTTTTGTTGATTTCATGAGAAATTCTTGAAAAATCCCACTATTTTTACTAATTCAACCCATTAATTTGACTCGAAAATTCTTTATATTCAATAGGTTATAGCTACCGGGAATCGCTGACGAAAGTCCCTTTTCCGATTCTCTGTGTTATGTGCCTCGGTTTCATTGTGAGGGGTCACTTGGGGACGTTTTCTGGTATGCCGGCACCGGGGTATCGCGGCCGAAAACAGCAAAGCCCAAAGTGCCGATGACTCCGAAAAAAAATGCCGTCACCAGGTTCGTCTCCGGGCTGATTTGCCATAAAAACGCCCCGCCCAGGGCCGCGAAAGTTACGAAAACATCCCGGATCAAATAATAGAGCCCGAACATCCCGGCCTTGCAGCTGTCCGGGGAAAGATCCATGATCAGGGATTTGCGCGTGGGTTCACCGAACTCCTTGAGGCCCCGCAGGATAAACGCCACGACCAGCCATTGGAAAAAGCGACTGAAAAGAAGCACCAGGGGAAAGAAGGTAAAAAAGACAAACGTCATGAGTACAAAGGGTTTCTTGGCACCGCGGTCGGCCAGGTAGGCCACCGGAATGTATACCAATACCGCCGTAGCCATTTCAATGGTCGTCAGCAAACCGAACTGCAAGGCCGATACCGGTGCCGTTACTACCTTCATGCTCCAGACGACCACAAAGGCATAGGGAATCTGCTCGCAAAATCGGATGAGAATGTCGGTGATCAGCAACCCCTTCATGGCCGGGTTCATGAGCCCAAACAGTTTTAATGGATTTTTCTCCGGTGTCAGATTGCAGGCATTGCCCGAAGATAGCACATCCGGCGTATCGTCATCGATCATATGCTGCTGCAGGAACAACGCCGCCATGGACATGACCAGGGCCACCCCAAAGGCCAGTCGGACACCGTCGCGCTCCCCCCATATGCCGACAAATAACCCGCCGAGCAGGGGGCCCAGCGCCATGGGGACGCGCCTGACCAGCGAATGCATGGTTACCCCCATGGTACGCTTGTTCACTGGAAGGACCTTATACATCAGGCTCATGGTGGCCGGCAGCGATATGGCCGACCACGAAATAAACAGCACGGCCCCGACCAGCACCGCCTGCCAGGCCGGTATCAGGATAACCAGGGCAAAACCGGCCATGGCCACCAGGTTAAAGATCAACAGCGCCCTCTTCGTGCCCAGACGATCAGACAGGTAGCCGCCTGAAAATGAGTAGAGCGCCGAAAGCAGATTGTCCATGGCTTGAAGAAGACCGATGGCCAGAACGCCACCGCCCAGTGCCAGCATGTAAATGGGCAAAAAACGTTCAGCCATGCGTTCGCCCATGCCCAGCAACACCACCATGGCCAGAACGCCGACGGTGCTGCGCTGAAGGGCCAGAAAACCGGAGATTCTGGCGGTGCCACCCGGTATGTTTTTACGAGATGCCATGGTGGGTTTCCTTTACGATTCGTTCCCGGTCACACGGTCGTCGTGGACATGGGATCGGGCCTTTATAATTTTTAATACAACCTTCCGAAATATTCCAATGTAATGAGGAAAGATGGACGCAACGTATTGCCGTGGCAGCAAATTTTTTGTCGAGGATCTTGTCCCCTAAGATCCTTCATTTCGTGATCCACAAAACAATTAAAGGATCATAAGTGATCTTCAAAAGGCAGTTGCACCTTGGAGGGATTTATTAATTGTGAAGTAGCGAATGTCATAGCAGTGTCACAGCTCCGTGTCACAGCTTGTCATAGCTCCGATAAAACATATTGGCGCATTGGGTCTGTCGGTCCAGCTCCTGATTCCTTTATTAATTTCTTTTCTAATAACCCTTTTAAATCACGTTGCAAACTGCGTCTGTTCACGTCAGGACAAAGTTTTTCAAAATCTTGTATTGTAAGGTTCCCATGGGCCAACAAAAATTCAATAGCCTGGCCTTGCCGCTCATTCAAGCCATACTTTTGTACCAGAACACCCCTACGGATTACCTGCTCGCCACGCTCTTTGACCTCAATCATTTGAGTTTCCAGACCAGCGATGAAGTAGTCCAACCATCCGGTCATATCCATGTCGTTTTCACGAACGCTTTGGATGGTTTCGTAGAAAACAGGCCGGTCTCGATCATAATATTCACTGATGGTGAACAGACGCTTGAAATCATATTCAGCCTTATAAAGACAGAGGGTTGACAACAGCCGTGAAGTTCGACCATTACCGTCAAGAAACAGATGAATATGGACCAGTTGGAACTGAGCAATGCCACTGATTAAAACCGGATGGATCTCAAGATCAGAATTAAACCATTTTACCATTTTCGACATCATGACAGGTATTTCAACAGCAGATGGAGGGGTATAAATCACCTCTCCTG
>CAZFXX010000427.1:0-2409 GCA_964522985.1 uncultured Desulfobacteraceae bacterium | reverse complement strand
TTTTTCCTGTATCCAGTTATGCCGCAAACTTTGTTTATGTCGATCGAAATAATGGCTTTCCCCATGGGTATTAAAATTAAAGCCCCAGAAGGATATTTTATCCATATTACAGTTCATGCCGACCAGGCTTGCAACGGTTAAAAGACCGGCACTGGGTGGTGCATCCAGTTGCTGGACCAGGTCACGATAAATATTATTTTGAAATAAAACGATGGGTTTGAATCGATCACAAGATTCAAGCATCCATTGCCAGTTTCCATTTTGGGCATGTAACAGCAGGGTACTTGAAATTATGATGGTTCCCGGATCAATGTCATGCCTGCAGGGCACTTCATATAGCGAAGGGGTTCTGACCCATATGGAAAGCTTTTTGCCATAGTCAATTTCAAAAGAAGGGTGATTAACAAAATTATTGAATCGTACAACAATGTCATGGGCATCAATGACATTTCCCAGAGCCTTTCCTCTTTCAGATGGTGCATTTCCAACAACGGCGATTTTTTTATTGCACAGCCTGTTTTTATAGAAGTCATCGAATTGATTTATATTAGAATAAAAATCCAATAGTTTTACGGAAATTGACTTCAAATGATCTGACAGGGGGAATGAATTCAATATAGAAAATCTTGATAGCTCAAGATACCTGTCTATGGCGTTGATATTGCAACTTAGCGCCTTTCCCAGATATTTACATGTGCTTTCATGTTCACCATATTCTAGAAACAGAGAGGCGAGAAGCGCGTTGAAAGATGCCTGTCTTGAAAAATTTTTCGCCACCCTGCTTTCCGAAAGTTTATATAACGCATCAATATCAAAACCGTATTTGATTCGTCTGTAATTGATTAGCCCTATGATCTCTTTTAAATTTAAATCATCTGAAACCGTTTTGTTGTAACCGAAAAAAAAAATATCCTGCCACAACCCCGCCCTCATCGCTGAATATGCAGTTAACCTTCTTATCGTTTTCGACGGTGGGTCTGACATCCCCTGAAGGTATGCAAAAAGGTAAGTCAACCGCCGATAGGGCGTTTTCTTTCTGATCAGATGCGCTGTTTTCCGGAAGTCCAATAGACATGGGGCCATGATTTTTTAATACTCTTCGCAATCCTTATATATCGGAGATTATTTCGATCCGGATCAGGACAGGATTTTGCCCAAAAAACGCAATCCCGAAAATCTGGAATCATGGCAAAATGCTTTGGGATCTTTTTGCAGCTTATTAATTTTTATGACTATTATTTGCATTTTATTGTTTATTTTTATCCATTCATTTTCTATGTGTCGGGAAAAATTCCTGTAGGGGGGCAGAATCGATCCGGTATCGGAAGAATTTTTTATCGCATAAGTTATCTCTTTCCCATCGGCCGAAACAGTTTGCCTGTTTGCATCAAATGATAAGGCGTTCAGGCGTTTGTAAAGAGCAGAAGCACTATATGCCCTGTTTGGGAGAAAACGTCCCGTCGTATAAAGATGTGAAAAAAAATTGTCCAATATCTTTTTTTGATTGCCGACAGGGGTGGTTCCGGTTTTCGTATTTCGACTTGCAGCAGAAAAGCCGCTCAGTTTATTTAAAAATGGATTCTGGTTGCCGATAAAGACAACCGGTTTGTTCATGATCCATGCATCGATTCCAATGCCCGCACAACTGCCCACGGAAAAAATCATATCCGCCTTTTTTATATACGAATAAACAAGGTTTTCATTGGTCGAGAATCGGCGCTTTACAATGTGAACCTGGCCGAGGCAGATCACGTCCAGATCCCTTACAATGGACGCAACACGATTTACCAACGATGGTGTGTCACCATACATCATGATATCAACGATATGAGTGCCTGCTGCGGGGTACGCCGCTAAAAAGCGTTGTATGGGGGTTTCCACAAGGCGACGGAGGCATGCTTTATCTGGAAAGGCCAGGTCTTCATCCATGAGATCGTCAACGATAAACAACCAGACGGATTTGGCCGTATGGTAAAAGGCTTTGGCATATTGGTCGGGTAGTGGCAGAAATTGACAGGCAAATACGGCTTCATTGACCCGGGACAAAAAATGATGTTGGGGACCGGCGGTTGGGCTGACGTTTTTTAAACCGATATTTGCAATGGCATTGTTACTCAAATGGAAACAATCTATATATTTGGAATTTAGTCCAAAATATTCGAAGGCACAGTAGGAAAGGCTGAATTTTTCAGCAACTTTTTCAAGGTTGCTACTAAAAGGGAAGCTGACAACGAGATCAATTTGATCCGTTTTAATTTTTTGATGCAATTTGCGTTCAAATTGACGCTGCTCCTTGTTTTGCCAGAACCGGTGACCGGTTTTGAAAAAAAACAGGTGCTCATGGGCCTGGGGCTGCAAATTGTCAAAATAAAGGACAAGGTGCTGCCAATAGTGCCTGAGCATTTTACT
>CAZFXX010000426.1:0-2416 GCA_964522985.1 uncultured Desulfobacteraceae bacterium | reverse complement strand
AAAGTCGTCTCATAACCGTTGCAAGAGGAGTTTGGCCCGTTCGCAATAAAATATGCAAATGGTTTGGAATAAATGCCCAGGCGTAACAGGCAGTTTGCGTTGCAGGCAGAAGAGCTGATAAGCGATCAATCAAATCATCTCTGTCTTTATCGTCTCTGAAAATTTTACGACGCTCAATTCCCCGGATGATAATGTGATGTAAAACACCCGGTGTGCCAAGGCGGGCTAATCTATACATGCAGGATTTCTATCAATAATATCACAATATGTCAGGTTATTTACTTATTTATGGAATGTCCCGGAAGTCATACTGACAGATTCGCTTCAACGATATACATTTTTACGATGGCCGACCTTAACAACCCATACTGCACGCTTTTCATCATGAATGGAATAGATAATACGATATCATCCTTGCCGAAAGCGATATTTTTCCTGCCCACTCAATTTTCTGCATCCTGACTGGCGGGGATTTTCACCAAGCGATTCAATGTATTCGAGAATTTTTTTTAAGTCTTTATCCGGTATTGATTTAAAATCTTTCCACACCGATTTTTTGAAAAATATTTCATATGCGGCCATCTTTTTTCAACCTCTTGACCATCTGTTCATAGCTAATCAGAGATTCATCAGCCCTTTCATCAAACGCGGAGAGATCCTCTGCATCCTCGGCAAGAGCTTCTTTTACAGCTTCATTAATTATTTCCGACATTGAGCATGATGTTTCAAGGGCCTTAATCCGTAGAGCCTGGTGAAGGTCAGGATTTAAGTATATCGTTGAACGTTTTGATAATGCTGTCATATTCACACCTCCAGACTTTCAATATACACAACATTATAACATCGTAACATATAAACGTTAATATCAAAAAGCGCTCGCGGGGTCATGGGGTCAGGACATAGGCAGCCTCCATTCAGAAACAGGGATATTACCTTGAGCTGCTTTTCTTTCACGATTTTTTGCCTCGTTTTTACCGGCTGGACGGGCCGTGGGAAAGCGCCAGGCAATCGGTATTCGTCTCGATCAGGATTTGACCGGGATTGTTTAAATCATTAATAATTTACTTAGGTCAATTATCCAAGGTTTGCTTCGGTAATATAAACTGGAGGCCTTTTCAATTTTGAAACGGTCAACACTATCGACTGTATTCTGCTGTTGTAAAAACCTATCCGAAAATTACTGTTGTTAAATATGAGTTATACCTGCGAAGCTTCGAATCCCCCTATCAACCCATAAAATATAGTAAAAATGATGATCTGAACAATCCAGCCGATAAGACAAACTCCCACTGCGCGCCAAGTGCTTTTATAGTCAAGCGCTTGCCTAACGGCAATGACCATCGCTACCAACATCCAGATGCTGGTTATGAAATTGAGGATGTTCCCCAGCATGGGGATGATTCCCAAAACGCGCAGCACTCCAGGTGAACTGGAGAATCCGATGGTGCGCAACAATTCCCCATAGTCTGCTTTTGTTTGAGGTTCAGGTAACAGCTTTGTTCCAATATAGTATGTCAAAAACGCCCAGATGAACCACCCCGCCAGGGCCACGATGGTTCCGAGAACAAGTCCCTTTATCCCTGCCGTGCCGATGGTTCCAATTCCTGCAGCAACACTGGAAAGAATGACAACTCCCATGGCTTGTCCCATGGCGCCTTTGTCCGCTTCGACCTCTTCATAGAGATTTACATCCAGTTTTGCTGCCCGTATCATCCGATCTACGAATAATGCCATGTTTGAGCCTCCATGTTAAAACTATCGTCATATTTTATGCTTTTGCGTATTTTTCGTCTTTTTTAATTTTTCTTCGGAATTTAATATTGATCTTTAAGTTTTTATTTTTTTTCCGACTTCATTCCGGATATTTCTTTAAGGATTATTTCCAGACTTTCCAGTTCCCTCCCATAGCCGGTCCAATCGCCATCACGCAGATAGGCTTTGGCATTATTATAGTGGTCCAGCGCCGTCGCGCCGAGCTCGGATAACCCTTCACCCTTTTTTTGAGGACTAAATTGTGTAGCAACCTGTTTCGGGGACATTTCAATATCCAGGATACTGTTCAAGGCCTTGTCTATGTTTTTTTCCATAATCAGACGATTGTCAAAAGCAACAATGACTCTTTTGAGTTCAGGCAGAGAAGCGGCCCTTGCTACTTCCATTTGCGGAAGCTCGCGTGCGCCTGTTCGCTGGGATTTGGCTCCACCGCCGGTCTGCGAGGTGTCGGTGGGAGGCATTTTGTTCTCTTCCTGAATGGCTTCCAAATATACCGGTTCCACATAGATAAAGGTATCACTGACGGGGATAGCCAATAGATTTCCCCGGATGACTCGGGAACCTCTTTGCCCCCACAGGCTCAATTCCCGGGAAATTTCCGTTTGCTGATCCACCCTGGCTTCAATCTGCATCGGTCCATAGA
>CAZFXX010000425.1:0-2451 GCA_964522985.1 uncultured Desulfobacteraceae bacterium | reverse complement strand
CGCATGCCCTGGATGCCGCGTATCATAAAGCCAACGATAATATCGAAAATTACAAGGCCAAAGCGCTGCCGGACGGAGCCGAGGCGGAGATTGCCGATATGGTTCGTAAATATGAGACGGCGGTTTTAAAAAAACCGTATAATGCACGATGAAAGGATCTATCAAAAATGAAAAGCATTGATATTAATTGTGACATGGGTGAAAGTTTTGGCCACTACACATTGGGGATGGATGAAGAGGTCATTCGTTTTATCAGTTCGGCAAACGTGGGCTGTGGATTCCACGGCGGAGACCCCCATGTTATGCGTAAAACCGTAGCATTGGCCAAAAAAAATGGTGCCGGTATCGGTGCCCATCCGGGGTTGCCGGATCTTCTGGGATTCGGGCGACGCTTTATGGATGTGACCCCCCAGGAACTAGAGGATTTCTTTGTTTACCAGATCGGCGCCCTAAGGGCTTTTTGTGATGCCGCGGATGTACCGCTTCAGCACTGCAAAGCCCACGGTGTCCTCAGCGGAATGGCCGAAAAAGATGAGAAGATCGCCGAAGCCATCTGTCGGGCGATCAGCATGGTGGACAAAAAGATCATCTGGTTGACCTATTCCGGGACAAAAACACGACCGATTGCCGAATCCTTTGGGTTGCAGGTGGTTGAAGAATGTTATGCCGACCGGGCCTACAATGCGGATCTTTCCTTGGTGGCCAGAAAACAGGCCGGCGCCGTCATCAAAGATGTGACCAGAATTCAGAAACGTATCCTGCAGCTGGCCCAAGACGGCACCATTACCACCATTGATGGCCAGGTGCTGGATATGCCCTGCCAGTCGGTGGCTGTGCATGGAGATTCTTCTAGTGCATTGGACATGGTCCGCAAAATTCGGTCCGCCCTTGAGGAAAATAATGTAAAAATCGCGCCACTGCGCTCCTTTGTGGAGTGAAAAGGCTCATGGAAAATACGAACCATCCGTTGATACGGGCCCTTGGAGAAGATGCCATTCTTGTAGAATTTGAAGCGGTGGTCAGCTGGGAAGTCAATGGGAAAGTCCGGCGTTTGTTGCATGCACTCGAAAAAAAGGGCATAGACGGCTACCGAATGGCCCTGCCATCCTATCGAAGCCTGATGGTGTATTATGACCCATGGAAAATAAATGATGACAGCATGCTGCAAGAAGTCAACTCAGCCCTGGCTCGATCAGAAGCGATGGATGAACCTGAAGGCAGACTGTTCCGGTTACCCACGGCCTATGGGGGTGAATACGGCCCGGATGTGGGTCGTGTGGCCAAATTATCGGGCATTACTACAGCGCGGGTGATTGAATTGTCCGCCAATATGAAACTGCCGGTCTATTTTCTGGGATATATCTGTTCCCAGGCCTATATGGGCGGTATCCCCAAAGCGCTGCAGTCGCCACGGCACCGGAGCCCCCGACCGCTGGTGCCGGGCGGGTCCTTCGGCTTTGGGGGTCCCCAGGCCAATATCCTGGCGGTGGATTCTCCCTCCGGGCTCAATTATGTGGGCCGGACGTTTGTAAAGGTATTTAACCCGGACCGGTTTCCCCCCACGGCATTTTGCCCGGGTGATTTCGTCCAATGTTATGAAGTTGACCAAAAGACCGCCATCGCGGCGGGGGAAATACCCATGGAGGATTTCATTGAGCCGTTTTGCGATCGTTAGCCCGGGGCTTCTGACCACGTTTCAGGATCTGGGCCGGACCGATATGCTGAAATACGCCCTTTCCGCTTCCGGTGCCATGGATCAGACAGCCGCCAGACTGGTCAATCTGTTGCTGGGAAATCAGGAAACCGAAGCAGTGCTTGAAACCACCATGATGGGATTGAGGCTCAGGGCTTTATCCCCCGGCCGCATTGCAGTGGGTGGTGGTGACCTTGGTATGGTTATCAATGGGCGGCCTGGACCGATGTGGACCGTGCTTTCCATTAAAGAGGGGGATATCATCGGATTTAACGACTTGCGGTCAGGTATGCGCGCCTATGTTGGGGTTGCCGGCGGATTTGATGCCCCGTTGATTCTGGGATCGAGATCTGCTTACCTGCGGGGTTCTCTTGGTACCGCTTTAAAAAAAGGAGACGAAATCCGGTCTTTTGACAATAAAAAGGCGGGTTGGAATACAGGAAAAACCCTGCCGCCCGCCTTTATTCCGGACCGGAATGTGACAAAGGCGTTCCGGGTGCTCCCAGGGCCGCAGATGGACTATTTCAGCCAAGATGGTATCCAGGTATTTTCCACTGCCACCTATACGATTTCCACGGTTTCCGACCGCCAGGGCATCCGGACCGATGGCCCTCCAGTGGAAAGGATCAAGGGACCAGATATTATTACAGACCCCACTCCCATGGGCGGTATCCAAGTGCCCGGCAACGGTGTTCCTATTATTCTCCATCGGGATGCCCAGGTCACTGGTGGATATGCCAAAATCGCGCTTTTGTGTA
>CAZFXX010000424.1:0-2469 GCA_964522985.1 uncultured Desulfobacteraceae bacterium | reverse complement strand
CGGGCAGACCGGAATAAAGGTCATGAATGAAGAGGCCATGGAAATATTTCACGGCTCAGGGGCCTTTGTCCAACGTTTTGATGGATAT
Organism: uncultured Desulfobacteraceae bacterium; assembly: GCA_964522985.1. Classification (GTDB taxonomy): domain Bacteria; phylum Desulfobacterota; class Desulfobacteria; order Desulfobacterales; family 4572-123; genus 4572-123. Next base: position 2,381 of record CAZFXX010000424.1, on the reverse strand, counting down.
GCCATTGTAAAAATACCATCGCATATGGTTGAAGAAGCTATTCGCGTCAGTCCCGGCGCTGGCATTTACCACGGCCGCAACCCCAAAGATACATTTGTGGCTGAGCCCTGCCGGGTGGGATTCACCACCTTTGGCGCGTGTCCCAATGTGATTGATCCTTTCACAAGACAAGTCCGGCAGGGAACCCTTGAAGATACCGCAGGGTTTGCAAGGGTGTGCGACTATCTGGATGAGATCGCCGTGGCTGAAAGAAGTGTCCTGGCGCCCGATACGCCGGATGGAATGATGTTTGTCCTCAGCATCAGGGAGATGCTGACCAATACCGGTAAGCATGTTTTTATGGGGGCGGATTCCGCAAGGGCATTGCAGGTCATGACCGAGCTGGCCGCTCTTTGCGCCGGTGGAAAAGACATTTTTTTAAAAAAACCGATTTTTACTCCGCTGGTATGCCCGGCAAGCCCCCTGATGCTGACGGATGTCGTTTGTCAGGTCACCATCGAAGCCGCTCGCCTCGGTCTGGGGGTCACCATCCTTCCCATGGGGCTTTCCGGTGGTACATCCCCGACCACCCTGGCCGGGACCTTGGTCACGCATAACGCCGAAGTGCTGAGCAGTATTGTTCTGGCTCAACTCACCCAAAAAGGGACCCCCTGCATATACGCTTCAACCAGCTCGATCCTTGATTTAAAACTGGGCACTGCCGCCGTTGGCGCCCCGGAATATGGGATGATCAATGCATCCATCGCCAAGCTGGCGCAATATTATCACCTTCCGTGCTGGATAGGTGCCGGGGCCTCGGACAGTAAGATGCCGGACATCCAGTCCGGTTATGAATCAACCTTGAGCGCCACCCTCGGCGTCCTGTCAGGGGCGAACTTTCTGTTTGGCTGCGGTGTTCTGGAACAGGGGCTGACCATGGATTATGCCAAATTGCTCATGGATGCCGAAATGATACGGATGATTCAAACCGCCGTGGGCGGCGTGCCTGTTTCAGACGAGACCCTGGCAGTGGATGTTATCCACGAAGTGGGCCCCGGCGGCTCCTACATTGCCCATCAACACACGTATCAACACATGCGGGAACAATCCCGGGCAGAATTGTTTGACCGTAGATCACGGGAGGAATGGCTGACCGTTACAAAGGGTGAATCCATTCAGGAAAAAGCATATGCCGCAGCCATCGATATCCTCCAGAACCATCAGCCGATTCCTCTGCCCAAAGGCGCTGCTGACGATATGGACAAAATTATCACTGAATTTGAAAAAGAAATTGTCGCGGGCAAAAAAGTCTGATTAATATGGGTTGCTGTGCAGATGTGTATAAATCGTTTTGTAGGAAAAATGCGTGACACCTCCCTGGGGATTTGAATCTACAGATTTTGCAGACCCACCTGCCATTGCATGGTCAGCCGGCATAGCAAGGCTTCAGCCGAGGCAGACGGGCACGAGCGGCAGGGTTACACAGACTACAATGAACACGCGCTATGGTCACGAAATCTGTTGGATTCAATTCCCCACCGCTTGCGGCGATGGAAAAAACCTATTCCTTGAGGGATACCCCGTTGCCTCATTATTACAGACGGCGGTGTTTAAAAATGGATAATATTCATTAAATTCCATTGTTTTCCCAATTAAGCCATAATAAAATTTTCTATGATAACAAAACTCGGTTGGATTTTACCGGGTTTTGATTTTTTTTAAATATATTCGCCATGTACTCAGGAAGTAATGGCAGGTTAATTATGGCCTTAAATCCAGGAAGTATACGGTCATTTTTTGTAACTGTTTTTTCTTCTTTTTCAGTTTGCATACGATCAACCTTTGAGAAGAGTTCCTCAAGGTTGGCCTTGTCGTCAAGGAGCATCTCCATATATTCGGGATTATCCAAATTTTTTACCAGCGGCGTATCGGCCAACATAGAGTTTAATACTCGGGACATTGTATTATTTCCAGTTCTTCTTCGATGGCTGCGTTTTAAATCACGGAAAAATTGTTCAATTATATTATTGGTTCGATATCGCTGGAATAGCGCCCGTCCAATGAAGGCGATGATATCGTATGCCACATTGCAGCCAGGTTGAACGATTTGGCCAAGTGCCTTGGAATAAAAAATACTGGGACAGGTCGAGCAACGAAGGGAAGTCTGAACGGCCACGAAAGGCCCTGCCATGCTCAACACTGTTTTTCGATGAGTTTTCCGTACAAGAAAATTCTGGCCACAACTGCACACATTTCTCTCCGGCCTGAAGGGAATCAATGGCGGTTTTGGAAACAAGACAGAGGGCGAGACTTTTTGAGACAGTCGCTCTAGGCTGACTTTTAAAATCCGCAAAGCTTGGGCTCGACAGTTTATATCGTTTTTTTTAAACCATGCATCTCGA
>CAZFXX010000423.1:0-2473 GCA_964522985.1 uncultured Desulfobacteraceae bacterium | reverse complement strand
AGAAATCATACATGTAGTATCTTGAATGGCTGAAAGATCACTACAACGCAGTAGATGGGATGTTTAACGACGCCATCATTATTATTTTCCAAACGGGCACTTAGGAAACGTGCAGGTATTGCAATTTAAGCAAAATCCGCCAACTGCCATTTTTGCCAGATCCATACGGGTAATCTCCTGGCCTGCTAAAATGCGGGGCAGCAGAAGATCAAGACTGGTTGTTTTGTGAAACAGGGCACAGGCAGGCACCCCGATGACCGTTGCCGATTTTATTTTTCCCACAAGGGTCATGGCACCGGGAAGAATCGGCGCGCCATAAAGGGCATTTCCCAACCCGGCCTGAATCAGGCCTTTTCGAGTTTGGTCATCCGAGTCCACCGAGAGACCGGCGGTGGTGACAATCAAATCAACGCCCATATCTACCATGGATTTGACACTTTCGGCAATCTGGTCGGCATCATCAACAACAATGGCTGAATGCGCAACAATGCAGTTTAATTTTTCAACCTTGCTTCTGATAATCGGATCAAACTTGTCCTCGATCAGGCCTGAAAATACTTCGGTTCCCGTTACAAGGATGCCGACCCTGGCGGGCTTTAAGGGAATGATGCTGAACAACGGCCCTTTTTTCAGGCCAGCCAAGGCCTGGTAAAACTGATCTTTGGCAAGGTACAGTGGAATTGCTCGGCATCCGGCAAACGGCCGGTCTCTGTCTACCAAAATGTTGTTCTGCCTGCTGGTGCACATTACATTGGGTACCAGGTTGAAATTTCGCAATCTTTCTTCATCAATCGTCAGCAGACCGTTGGTTTTGGCAAAAAAGTCAATTTTGCCTTCTGAAGGCGGGGTCTTAAAATACACATTAGCTCCCGCAATGTCCCCGGCAAATGTGGTTACTGCTTCGTTTTCGTGAATCCATTTACTGGTGTCGACATGGGTTCTGCCTTCAACATAGATGGATGAACGTCCCATTTGCTGGAGTCGGCACAGATCGCCCGCTTCAATCTTCTGGCCGGCTTTAAATTCAGGGCCTTTTGATTTTCCAGGTACAATCCGCGTCATGTCATGCAGGGCTTTTTCCCCAATTGCATTTTCGATTGTTATAGATTCTAGGGCAGGATATGATTCCCGATATTCGGGCGATTGAATGACGGACAGGTACGGATTCTCACCCTGACAGCTTCGGCAGATGGCGCCATCGTTTTTCGGATACGCTTCCCGGCACATCGGACAGGCAACAATGGGACTCGATGCTTTTTCTTTTTGATATTGCGGGCGGATATGCACCGGCATGATGGTCAAATATTGATCGCCGGCTTCCTCAATTTTGTCAAAAAGTTTGTCCGTATCCTGTTCCTGTTTGGGTTTTTGTTTGAAAAACCATGACTTTATTTCCGGAAAGGTCTCAAGTTTTTCCAGATCGATGGCGGCGCGCCATCCATCAAAGCTGAATTTGTCATAAAGGCTGACAGCATATCGTCCCAGGTTGGTTACCCGCATCCATCCGTTGCCGGTGCTGCAAAGGGTGAGCAGCTGTACCGCATCCGGAAGGCATTTTGTTGTCTCCACCAGCGCCTCAAACAGGGTGCCTTCCGGTATTTTGCGTTTGACGGCTTCCACCATATATCCACCGATTAACAAACCGGGAGCCGGATAACCGTGAAAAGATTGCGCAAGTTCTTTGAATTCTGAAAAGGTGTATTCTCCGATATTCATAAGTTCGACTCATTAGAAAGCTTTTCATGGTGACAGTGTCACCACTGTATGAGAACATAACTTGTCTATTATTTCAAAAGATTATGGACGAGTTATTTGGAAGGATAACCGGTATTTTTTAAAAAGCTGAATTGATCAAACGTATATTCATAAAAAAAACAGCAGGAATCAATATAAATATTTTTGATCTCTGCTGTCATTTAATGTATTGAACAATCGAATGGTGTATGATGGTTTAGTTTGTTTTTTGTTCCCATTCCGCAACAAAGGTTCCTTCCTCAACTTCTTCCCATCCGGTAATCATCCCTTTGGTATGGGCGAAAATGGTGTGGCCCGTTGTCGTCATATAAACATGAACAACTAAAAACATGAGCACGCCAAACGCAAGCGCCATATGGGCCAGGGCCACCATGCCGAGGGTCAGAAAATATAGCCCCCATTCTGCCCAGGAGTTGTAAGTCCAGTACAATATCCCGGTGATCATCTGGGCCGGCAGCAGCATTGCCGCCACGCTCAGATATGTCAGGCGCTGGAGGGGATTGTGTTTTGCGTCTTTACGTTTGGGTCCCGGGTGCGGTTCGCCTTTAAAAATACCATACCCATAATAGCGGGCAACCGAAAATATTTTTTTTGTTGTCGGGATGTACTGTTTCCATTCGCCGGTCGTAAACAGCCAGAAAACAAAAAAAGCAAATGCAATCAACCAGGTGATGCCGACAAAATTATGTACTTTAACCGCCTGTTCAAATCCCATCAG
>CAZFXX010000422.1:0-2483 GCA_964522985.1 uncultured Desulfobacteraceae bacterium | reverse complement strand
AATATTATCTGATTCTATTGGTCGGGTCGCCTTCACTCACCATAAGATCCAGGACGTCCCGCTCCGGCCCCCCCGGAACGACCCCCTCCAGCTCAGCCTCCATAACCGTCACGCCGGTCTGATTTTTTAAGATGGCTGAAGCCGTGGCCCAGCCGTTTGGCTTGATATCGCGAATCGTGAGACAGCACCAAATGGTGTCGCCGAAATAGACCGGTGCTTTGAAGTAAAGATTCATGCACGAGGCCAGCCATCCGATTTGACCCCCGATTTCGGTAACCATGCTGCCCACCAGGAGACCATGGCAAATCCGCCCTTTCATATTTTTAACCAAGGCATAGCGATCGTCATAATGAATCGGGTTATAATCTTTTGAAATATCTCCGAATATTTTTGTATCCGCCTCCGTGAAGGTACGTTGGACATTCAGGACATCTCCCTTTTTTAACCCTTTTATTGTCTTTTTACGAATCGTCGTCATGGATAGGTTCCTGTTTTGCCCGGATCTGCCGGTGCTGCCGAGCGGTATCGGCATACTTGATTGCTCTTTTCTTATGCTTCTCAACAATGCTGGCGGTCAGGTCTTTCTTGATTGCAGCCGGTATACCTGTGGCCAACTGACACGGGCCGATGACCTGCCCCTCTTTTACAACGGCTCCCGCGCCGACAATGGAACCGGACCTGATCCGTGCTCCGTTCAGCACGACGGCATTGATACCGATCAGACTGTCGTCTTCCACTGTACAGCCATGAACCACGGCATTATGTCCTACGGTAACACGGTCGCCTATCCTGGCCGGCTTGCCCGGGTCGGCATGGATCGTGCAATTATCTTGAATATTGGTGCTGTATCCCACCTTTATCGAATCGGTGTCACCTCTCAGGACAGCCCCATACCAGACACTTGAATCATCATGAATCTCCACATCTCCGATAATCGTCGCGGTGGGCGCGATAAAAACATTCTTGCCGATTTTGGGTTTCTTTCCGTCAAGCGCTATAATCATTGTAAAAATTCCTTGTGCCGCCGACATGGCCCGTACATTCAGAACAGTGGGTCATGCGCCGTTGCCTTTGGTGTTGGAATCAGGCGCAATGGGGTTTCTCTGTTTCAGGTAAGTTGCTCCCCCCATGTGTGCCTGATTGATTTTATCCATGCAGGGCAGCGAATCGCCAAAACAAAATCGTTGACAATCCATCGCATATTTCCCTATAGGTATCAACTGAATTCATATCTTAATATATAAATCAATTTTTAAGGAGTGAATCATGGTACTGTTAAATCCCACGACGCAAACCTTTGACCATCTCGATGAACCATCCCGGCAGATCATGCTCAAAACCATTGCTTTTTTTGAAAAAAAAGGTAAATCCAAAATCAAGGCAGACGACCATGAACGAATCTGGTATGCGGATTTTATTGATTTTTTAAAAAAGGAAAAGATTTTTGCAACACTTCTGACGCCCACCACCGCCGGGGACGGCAAAACCCGATGGGATACCTTTCGAAACTGCGATTTTAATGAAATTCTCGGCTTTTACGGACTGCCCTACTGGTATACCTGGCAGGTATCCATTCTGGGGCTCGGTCCCATCTGGATGAGCAGCAATGAAAAAATCAAGCAAAAAACCGCTAAATTGCTCGAAGCGGGCGGCATTTTTGCCTTTGGCCTGTCTGAAAAAGCCCACGGGGCCGATCTCTATTCCAGTGAAATGGCTCTGACACCCCTAGGCAACGGCAAATACGTGGCAGACGGTGGTAAATACTATATCGGCAATGCCAACGAAGCGGCGCTGGTATCCACCTTTGGCAAGGATTCGGAAACCGATGAATATGTATTTTTTGTCGTGGATTCCCGGCATGAGAATTATGAATGCGTGAAAAATGTGGTCAATTCCCAGAATTATGTGGCTGAGTATGCCCTGCACGCGTATCCTGTCACCGATGCCGACATTCTCTCAAGCGGCCGGGATGCATGGGATGCATCACTGAACACCGTTAATATTGGAAAATACAATCTGGGATGGGCGTCCATCGGCATCTGCACCCACGCTTTTTATGAATCCATCACCCATGCTGCCAACCGCAGCCTCTTCAAACATTTTGTCACTGATTTTCCCCATATCCGACAGCTTTTTGTGGATGCATACACCCGCCTTGTCGCCATGAAACTCTTTGCCCTGCGCAACGCCGATTACATGCGCAGCGCCTCTATCGACGACCGGCGCTATCTGCTCTATAATCCCATAACCAAGATGAAGATCACCACCCAGGGCGAAGAGGTCATCAACCTGCTCTGGGATGTAATTGCGGCCAGGGGTTTTGAAAAAGACATGTATTTTGAAATGGCGGCCCGCGATATCCGGGCCCTGCCCAAGCTTGAAGGTACAGTACATGTGAACATGGCCCTCATCGTCAAATTCATGGCAAACTACTTCTTTAACCCTGACACGTTCCCCGAGATTCCTAAGATCAGCCAGGCCCG
>CAZFXX010000421.1:0-2491 GCA_964522985.1 uncultured Desulfobacteraceae bacterium | reverse complement strand
GGTTACTGTCGGCGCCGGCAGTAACACAAAGCTGTGTGATTATTACTATCAAGCTACGGGTTGGCAGGTGGCCCTTTTGGGCGGGTATGCGAATGACGGGCTTAAGGCGGGCGCGTTTTTCTGGTATCTGGATGACGATTCCTCGGATTCGAGTTCGAATGTCGGCGGGCGGCTCTGCTTTTAAAACGGCAAACGATGGAAACGCAACACGCATGGATTTTTTGGGGGTATTACGGGTTGGCAGGTGGCCCATTTGGGCGGGAATGCGAATAACGGGCTTAAAGCGGGCGCGTTTTACTGGAATCTGAATAACGATTCCTCGAATTCGAATTCGAATGTCGGCAGGCGGCAATGCTTATTTATAACGATCTGGCCTGAAAATTACATAATCCCCCATGCCGCTTGGCAAAACACAAAGCAATGCCCCATCGGTGCTGGTAGGGAGACCGAACGCTCCGGGGTGAAATAAGCAGATATGAAAAGAATCAGAGACATCTTTGAAACGCTATGCAGCATTGAAAATATAGCAATGGCGCATCAAAACGCCCGTAAAGGGAAAGCACATTACCGAGAGGTAAAAAAAGTAGACGCGAATCCTGAAAAATATTTTACGGCACTGCATGATATGCTGAGACAGAAAGCCTTTGATACCTCTCCGTACGTAGCAATGGTGAGGACTGAGTCCGGGAAAAGACGGGAAATATTAAAATTGCCGTATTTCCCGGATCGCATTGTCCATCACTGCATCGTGCAGGTATTAAGCCCGGGTTGGTATAAAAATTTAATTAGAGATACTTATGCATGTATCCCTAAAAGAGGGATCCATGATGGTGTCAACCGTATCCGCCAGGCCCTGCGTGATCAACCCGGGACCCGATATTGCTTAAAAATGGACGCTAAAAAGTTTTATCCTTCCATTGACCAGGACATACTGAAAGTGATCATCCGAAAAAAGATAAAAGACCCTGATGTATTGGCGTTAATTGACGGTATTATCGATAGCACAGCGGCCGGCGTGCCCATCGGCAACTATTTGAGCCAATTTTTCGGGAATTTGTATTTAAGCGGATATGACCATTGGATGAAGGAATGCCATCAGTGCAAATATTACTTTCGGTATTGCGATGATGTCGTAATTTTAGACCCTTCAAAGGCCAGGTTGCATGATTTGCGTAGAGAAACAGATACATATTGGAGTAACCGGCTGAAGTTGACGGTGAAAAAAAACTGGCAGGTGTTCCCGATTGACACCAGGGGGATTGATTTCTTGGGATATCGGTTCTTCCACGGATACATATTGCTGAGGAAATCAACGGCTAAAAATTTTAAAAGGAAAATGCGCTTATTGAAACGGCATTGGCGTAAAATGCCGCCTGTGTCTGTCCTGAGTACAGTAATGAGTTATGAAGGGTGGCTAAGACCGGCAAATTGCCTGAATCTGAAAAAAAGCCACATTGACAACGAAATAAAGGATATCGTCTCTGACGTAAGCCGCAAAATGAACATTAATAACCCATTGTGGAGGTGTGTACTATGATCTCAGAAAGTAATAAAAAATTACCGAGTTTAGGTAACTCAAGGGGTAAAATTATATTCCGATATGATTTTGTAGAAGTTGAAAAGAAAAATGACCTTGGTGACGATGAAAAACACTATCGTTGTAACGAGGTATGGATTGACCCACCGGTTGAGCGAGGTCGATTGATAGATGCCGTTGTTTCGAGCCGATATTCAAAATCATCCGAAATCGCCATGATTAACAATAAGATCTCCGCCGTTAAAGGGGCCGCCGCGGAATACAAAACGTATCAGGCATGGCGCGCCAAAGTAAAGGCAATGGTGGACGAGGCGATTAAATGACAGCCCCGGCTATCGATATAAGGTCGCAACGGAAACTGCGGTTTTCTGATTTTGCCGATGAGCCGGAAGTCTTGGACGGCGATAAGATCCCGATAGAAAGGGTATTAAACAAGGAGATTGAAATTATTGGGTACAGAGTCACATCCAGTAAATACCCGAAAAACAAAAGTGGAAAATGCCTGACATTGCAATTTATCGCCGATGACGGTGAAAGGCATATTCTGTTTACGGGTTCAGATGTTTTGATAGAGCAGACGGAACGTTACGGAGAAAAGATACCCTTTATTGCAGTAATAAAAAAAGTGAATAAATATTACACGCTATCATAAACCGGCGAACAAGGTGGTCGATTATGGCCATATGGCACAAAAGGGCAGTTTGTTCCAACCATCAGTGTTTTAAAAACGACATCATCAAACTTAGTTTGATGGTATCAAACTAAAAAAATGGGCTGTTTATGTCATTTCTTGACAATAAATTTAGCGCCGCTCTATAGTCTGCCTTGGAGATGAGTGCAAAATCCAAAATAACGTGAGTATATACAAGGGCGTTACATTGGAAGACGGTGTTTTTTGTGGCCCTTCCATGGTGTTTACCAATGTTTACAATCCTAGGGCACAAATCCGCAAGA
>CAZFXX010000420.1:0-2499 GCA_964522985.1 uncultured Desulfobacteraceae bacterium | reverse complement strand
CAATCGTCCTTATCGCAACACTGACTGCCCTGCGACAACTGCCGCGAAAGCCGGTTGATGCCAGGAAAACACGCGATGCCGCCGGATTCTGGTCTTTATTGCATCGATGGGATCTCTTACGTCTTTTTTTTTGCGCTACCGGCAGCTTTTCAATTTTTTCATCTATTTTTAATTATTTACCTTTTCGTATGGCTGAACCGCCGTTTAATTTTTCTACGGAAATGACGACACTGCTTTACCTCGTTTATCTCGTAATTATCTTTATCAGTCCTGTGGTCGGTCAAATCAGCAACCGATTCGGCAGTGGAAACACGTTGCTGGGCGGCTCAATTATCCTGACGGCCGCCCTGTCGCTGATCCTGATGCCTTATATTGCTGCCATCGTGCTCGGGATACTGGGTGTTTGTGCTGGTTTTTCTTTTATCCACACCGCCGCAGTCGGCTCTCTTAATCGAAAACTTTCCAACAGCCATGGGCGTGCCAATGCACTTTATGTGCTGTTTTATTACATGGGGGGCTGGCTTGGAATTACCGTAACAGGGTTTGCCTACCAGCAAGGCGGCTGGGGCGCTGTTGTCTTTATGTGCGCGTTTCTTTTGTTAATCCCAGTAATTGCAGGTATTGCTGAATTGAAAACTGTAAATCAATAGATGTCCATGGCAGCATGGATAATTGATTTTGTAATTTTTTTCTATAATTTTTTCACACCGCATAGCTGCTGTTCAAACATTTCAGGATCCGAAACCGGCATGTTACATGTTCCCCTTTCACAGACAAAAGCGGTAGTTTTTCCGCCCGTGGCCGATTTTCCTTTGAGCCAGGGGATAATCTGTGAAAGGTTATCGTATTGCTCACCTTCATGGACGATGACGAGTTGTCGGTTCGGTATAAATCGTTTTCTCAACACATCGAGAAACGGTTGCGCCCCTTTTGTCCGGCCTTTCGGGGATATGATAACAATTTCAAAAGGTATATCAAGATAGGTTTCAACAGCCAGAAGCATCTCGGCCATGGCGGACGGACTTTTTTTAAGGACAGTGGAAAAGCATTTTAAGGCATTTTCAGCCCTTTTCCGGTAAGCATCATCGGTGGTCAGGCCATAGAGTTTCAAAAGGTTCGATATGGCATATGCATTACCCGACGGCAGTGCTCCGTCATAAAAGGGTTTTTCTCTGGCAATAAGGTTTTCATGGTCGTCGCTGGTCATGAAAAACCCGCCACTTGCCCGGTCTTCATAGTGATTTTGAAGCACCTGTTCGAGTGCCATGGCATTTTTTAACCAGGCAGGGTTACCTGTACTTTCAAAAAGATCGAGAAGCCCGGTAATAAAGAAGGCATAGTCGTCAAGATAGGCGTTATGGCGCCTGTGGCCGTCCTTGTAGCTTCGAAAGAGCCGGCCGTCGATGATCATTTTATCCAGAATAAACCGGGCGGCTCTTTCCGCCACCGCTAGGTAAGCTTTGTTATCAAAAATAAAACCCGCCCGGGCAAAGGCGGCTATCATCAGTCCGTTCCAGGATGTCAAAATCTTTTCGTCTCTGAGGGGTGGTTTGCGTTGATGTCTCACCTCATAGAGGTATTTTTTCGATTCATCCAGAATTTTTTTAAGTTCGCTTTCCGGCAAATTCAGATAATGGGCCACCGCTTTCACCGGTTTCGGCGCATGGAGGATATGCCGCTTTTCAAAATTGGGCATATCACCCACAGCGTAATACGCCTTGACCGCCCGTGCCCTTTCGATACCCGTAATTTTATTGAATTCCTCAGCAGTCCAGGTGAAAAACCACCCTTCTTCCTGCGCTCCCGACGGGGTGATGGAATCCGCGTCTGTTGCCGAATAAAAAGCCCCCTTTGCAGATGTCATTTCCCGTGTCACGTATTTTAGAATCTCTTTTGCCGTCTGCGCTAACGTATGATGGCCTGTGACCTGATACCCTTCCAGATAGGCGATGGCCAGCAGGGCATTGTCGTAAAGCATTTTTTCGAAGTGGGGAACCAGCCAGGTCGCATCCGTGGCATAGCGGTGAAATCCACCGCCCACATGGTCGTATATACCCCCTGCTGCCATCATGGTAAGTGTTTTGACTGCCATGGACAAGATGTCATTGCCCTCGATTCTTTGGTGATAGCGCAAAAAAAGCCGTACCGGAAGACTGGAAGGAAACTTCGGCGCACCTTTAATACCGCCGTTAACCGGATCGTAGCGTTTCTGATACGCTTCCATGGCCCGATGGAGAAGATCCACCCCGGGAAGATCAGTGCCGTGGTCCGGGGTCAGCATCCTGTTTACGATATCGGCAAACTGTTCACTATTGTTGCGGACGATACTTTTTTCCTGTTGGTAACTTTTAGCAATTTTTTTCAGCAACGTCAGAAAACCGGTGGCCGCCCCCCGGTCTCCATCTCTGGCCGGGAAATAGGTGCCGCCGTAAAACGGTTTTTTCTCCGGTGTCAGCCATACCGTCATGGGCCACCCGCCCCTGCCGGTGAGCGCCTGGA
>CAZFXX010000419.1:0-2529 GCA_964522985.1 uncultured Desulfobacteraceae bacterium | reverse complement strand
TTATAGATCCTGATAATGGCTTTGAGCCTGAAAAGTTGTTTAATGAAAAGCATGTCCGCTATTCGGAGGTCTTCAGCACTTTAGACCAAATATCCTCTGAATCGATTGTATCAGTGTTTCAGCATTTCCGGCGTATCAAATTCACACACGATTTCATCAGGATCAGACAGCTGCTCGACAATTCAAGTATGGCGGTTTACACAACAGCAATCTTCTGGTATCAATTAATGTTTGTCTTGATCAGTAAATCAGAAGAAAAAGAAGTCCGGGAAAAAATCTGATAGCTTATCTTGAACAACTGATGGAGAAATAATGAAAGCGACGGCGAAAAATCTGCTACGAACCGCTTTGGATGATCCTTCGGCTGAGTTTCGCGACGGTCAGTGGGGATGCATCGAGGCCCTGCTGAAAAAACAACGTATGCTGGTGGTGCAGCGGACCGGGTGGGGCAAGAGCATGGTCTATTTCCTGTCAACCCGCATGCTGCGCGATGACGGAGGCGGATTTACGCTTTTGATTTCACCGTTGCTCTCACTGATGCGCAACCAGATCCAGGCTGCTCAGCGCATTGGTATCCGGGCCGAGACCATCAACTCCACAAACCCGGATGACTGGGTGGCAGTTCAGAAAAAGCTCCTCAAGGACGTGGTGGATGTTTTGCTGATTTCGCCGGAGCGGCTTGCAAATAATGATTTTCGTGAAAACGTTCTGGTGCCAGTGGCGGAACGGGTGGGGCTGTTCGTGGTGGACGAGGCCCATTGCATTTCCGACTGGGGCCATGATTTCCGGCCGGATTACCGCCGAATCGTGCGTGTGTTGCAGGCGCTTCCGCCGAACATCCCGGTGTTGGCTACCACCGCTACGGCCAGCGACCGGGTGGTAAAGGACGTGGCTGCCCAGTTAGGTGATCTGCAGGTGGAACGCGGTCCATTGATGAGAAGCTCTCTCAGGTTGCAGAACATATGGCTGCCCAGTCCGGCTGCCCGTATGGCCTGGATGGTTGAAAACATACCCAATATGCCCGGTAGCGGGATTGTGTACACACTTACCATCAGGGATGCCGATCGGGTCGCTCAATGGCTGCGACATAATGGCATTGAAGCCGAAGCCTATCATTCAAAAGTCGAGGGGCGTGAAGCGTTGGAATCACGCCTGTTGGAAAACCGGATAAAGGCGCTGGTGGCAACGGTGGCATTGGGAATGGGGTTTGACAAGCCTGATCTGGGTTTTGTCATTCATTTTCAGCGGCCTGGCTCTGTGGTACACTATTATCAACAGGTGGGGCGTGCCGGGCGCGCGCTGGACGAGGCCTACGGCATTTTGCTGAGTGGGCAGGAAGACCAAGAGATTACAGATTATTTCATTCGCACGGCATTTCCGCCACAGGCAAATATAGATGTTGTGATTGATGCCTTGAACCAGGCCGATGACGGGCTTTCAGTGCCGATGATGCAAAAAGAAATAAACCTGGGTCAAGGTGCCATCAACAAAGCCCTCAAATTTCTTGCTGTGGAAGCCCCGTCACCAGTAGTCAAGAATGGTCCAAGGTGGTATGCCACCCCCGTAGAGTATCACCTGGACCGTGAAAACATTGATCAGCTTTGTGAGCTGCGAAGAAGTGAACAGCAGGAAATGATAGAGTATATGCAGGAAAGAGGTTGTCTGATGCAATATCTTGCCCGGGCCCTGGATGACCCCCACGCCGGCCCCTGTGGAAAATGCGCCAACTGCGTTAATCGGCCGCTTCTGCCGGAAACGGTTCAACCGGATCAGGCCAATGCGGCGGGTTTGTTTTTGAGGCGTAGTCACCTGACCATATTTCCGAGAAAACGATGGCAATCTGGTGCCCATACGCAGTATGGATTCCGCGGCAATATCGGTGCTGATTTGGTTGCCGGGGAAGGCCGGGCGCTGTCCTTGTGGGCAGATGCCGGTTGGGGGCAAATGGTCCGCAAGGGAAAATATGATGATGGCTGTTTTAGCGACGATTTGATACAAGGGTGTATGCAGATGATTGAAACATGGCAGCCGGATCCGCAGCCCACCTGGCTTACCTGTGTGCCGTCGTTTAATAATCCGGAACTTGTTCCGCATTTCGCCCGTCGTCTGGCAGAACGATTGGGGGTTCCGTTTGTACCGGCTGTACAGAAAATAAAAGATAACAAGCAGCAAAAATATATGAACAATAGTTTTCAACAGGCCAGTAACCTGGATGGCGCCTTCTCCGTTGATGAAGACACGGTCCCTGAGGGGCCGGTATTTTTAATTGACGATATGGTGGATTCACGTTGGACCTTCACCGTAATAGCGGCCTTGTTGCGGCAGGCCGGTTGTCCGGCAGTGTTTCCCCTGGCGCTGGCAATGAATTCGCCTTCGGGCGCTTGATGGATATGAATATGCACACAAAAGACCTGACAAATGATGCAAAAGCGATTTTATTGTTATGCGGCCGTTTCGGAAAAAACGATGCTGCAAAGCCTTTCAGCCTGAGAGAATATAACCGCTTAACTGACTGGATGCTGGACAAAA
>CAZFXX010000418.1:0-2536 GCA_964522985.1 uncultured Desulfobacteraceae bacterium | reverse complement strand
GTCTGAACGATGCGGGGGAACTGGATAATGAACTAAGGTTCCTATCTTTCGTTCCGTCAACATCTTTTGGAAAACATTGCGACAAGGGTGGCGGACGACGAAGAGATGCCAAGCAGGTTCCACTAAGGCTGAATGCATTGGAAGTTTTAGCGTTTTGTTATCATCGAAGGCTTTTAGGTAATAGGCCGCTATTTTCTTCCGCCTGCTGTTCCAATCATCAAGTTTCTTTAACTTCACGCGTAGAAAGGCAGCTTGCAGCTCATCGAGGCGTGAGTTAAGACCCTTGACTTCATTGTAATATTTTTTTTTTGATCCATAGTTTCGTAGAATACGTACACGGTCAGCAAGGTCTGCATCGCTTGTGGTTACAGCACCACCGTCACCAAAAGCGCCTAAGTTTTTCCCAGGATAAAAACTGAACCCTGCAGCGTCACCAAGGCTGCCTGTTCGTCTTCCATGGTAGCGTGCGCCATGAGCCTGTGCGGCGTCTTCGATAACTTTCAACCCATATTGCCTTGCAATCGCATTAATGGGATCCATGTTTGCCGGTTGCCCATAGAGATGAACCGGCATGATCGCTCTCGTTCTATTAGTAATAGCCTGTTCAATTTTATAGGGATCAAGGGTATATGTTTTTTTATCCGGTTCGACAGGGACAGGTGTAGCCCCGGCATATGTTATTGCAAGCCACGTTGCAATGTAGGTATTGGCGGGTACGATAACTTCATCACCCTTTCCAATGCCATAGCCCCGAAGTGTCAGATTAAGGGCTTCAAGGCCGTTTCCGACACCCACACAGTGTTCGACATTGCAATAGTCTGCAAACTCATGCTCGAAAGCTTCAACTTCGGATCCTAATATGTACCATCCGGATTCCATAATGCGCTTATATGCCGCATCCATTTCATCCATCAACTCCCGGTAAGGCGCTTTAAGATCAAGAAAAGGGACATTCATACTTTCGTTATCTCCTTGAGAAATTCATCGTAATCTCTTATGTAATCATCTGGATCATAGATATCAGATGCTAGAACCAATAATACCGCATCCCGTGAGTATTTATATTGTATGCCCCATACCATCGGTGGTAAATGCACGCCGATATTTGGTTTATCCAATATTATTTCTTGATTGATATGACCATCACCGACCACCAGATTGCATGCCCCTTTTATACAAACTAAAAATTGGTGCAGTGTCCTATGGGCATGCGCTCCTCGAATTTCTTTACTTGCCACATCAAAAACCAAAAAGTATCTTTTTGGAATGAATGGCAAATATTGTCCATATTCAGCAAAGGAGAGGCTACCACGCATATCCAATACAACAGGCAATGTATAGACTGTTACACCAAGGATATCGGATTGAAATTTATTGACACTATAATCCATGGGGGCTTCAAGTGTAATTGACTGTTTAACCGGTACGTTTGAGACATAGCCTGTTATGTATGCCGGATTGCCAACAGCAATTGCATTTGGTGGTACATCTCTAGTAACAACCGCACCAGCACCAATCATAGCTTTCCTGCCAATGTTGATCCCTGGAAGTATTGTCGCATTGGCCCCAATAGAGGCACCTTTCCGGATAAATGTCTTTGCAAATTTTTCAGGGTATTGTTTGCTTCGTGGAAATCTATCATTTGTGAAGGTAGCATTTGGCCCAATAAACACGTCGTCTTCGATACGTATACCGTCCCATAGTTGTACACCGCATTTGATAGTGACACGATCTCCAACAATTACGTCATTTTCGATAAATATATGATCACATATGTTGCAATCGGCACCTATTTGAGCACCTTGAAGTATATTGACAAATGCATGTATGCGAGTATTTTCACCAATTTGATCAGATTCAACAATCGATTGTGGGTGTTTGTAAAAATGCATTTTACCTCCTAAGTTGAATCCACCCGGCGGCGGCTTAATCGGTTGGTTTTTTTCGGGAGACTTTAGAATGAAATTTGGGTTTTTTATGTTAAGGATTTCATATCGCAGCACTACTGCAATCGCAGCACATGGCGGATTACTAACCTTGCTGCAGCCCTCATGCCAACCACACCGTATCCGAGAGATACTATGGCAATCCTTAATGCCTGCATGCGACTAGAATTATTTGCTTGCCATTCCAGTTCCAATAATCGAATCCATTGTTTCAGCTCGACTTCTACAAGAGTACCCTTGTCCTTGCCGGCAATTTGCCAGGACCGTAACCAGTCCTTGGTACGCGCAAGCGTATTAAGTAATGTTTGTCGCCTGAGTAGACGTCTTGATTCTGCTTGCTTTAGTTTATTAATGTTGCACTGTATCACATAGAGAGAATCGGGGTGAGTTCTTTTTTTGACAAGAGGTTTTTCTATTTGTGCTATTCCTGATTCGAGCCAGGCACGAAAGGGGAAAATCCCGTCTTCTGCAATCACTTGTATGTCTAACGGTCCATATTTATCGTATAACTTTCGATTGAAACCTGCACATGCCCCAGTTACACCACAACGCCATTTGTAAACAGGTAGGTTAACATCTGGTAAGTAAAC
>CAZFXX010000417.1:0-2543 GCA_964522985.1 uncultured Desulfobacteraceae bacterium | reverse complement strand
GTCCTGGATCTTATGGTGAGTGAAGGCGACCCGACCAATAGAATCAGATAATATTCACATGTAGATACCGATATGAACCTTATATTATGTATTATATGGTTATCGCTGTCTGCGACAGGTGTTTGAAAAATCATAGACAACGAACCTGGCCCGGCGTTGAATACCCCGGAGGGCTTTGTATCTGCTACTGAAAGGTCAAAAACGCAGGCGGAACAATGTTTGTGCCCTCAGCCGGCGGCAAGTGGCAAACGTCATACGCCGTAGGCCTGCAACCGGGGACATGGTTTATGCCTTTAACTAAAAAAATAAAGACAATTCAGGACAGGAGATGGATGATGCGACAATTTTTAGTGATAACGCTAGTACTGACGTTGATTTTTATTTTTATGGTGCCAATGGCATTTTCCGAAGAGATTCGTTACCGGCAATTTTCGCAAGAAGAAACTCATGAGATGGCGGGGGTCCGGGCAGCTATTCACACCCGGCTGGGCGAGATCCACATCCGATTTTTTCCGGAGGTGGCCCCAAACCACGTTGATAATTTTATATCCCTTGTCAGAGACAACTTTTACGATGACACGATTTTTCACCGGGTTGTGCCGGGGTTTGTCATCCAAGGCGGTGACCCGGGTTCTAAAAACCCTGACCGGTCTCTGCATGGCAGCGGTGGCCCCGGGTATCGCCTGAAGGCCGAGTTCGGCAATATATCGCATAAAAGAGGCATTCTGTCTATGGCCAGATCATCCCATCCGGACAGTGCCGGTTCCCAGTTTTTTATCTGTGTGGCCGGTGCACCGTTTCTGGACGGAAAATACACGGTTTTCGGAGAGGTAACAAAGGGCCTGGATGTGGTGGACAAGATCGCAGCCTTGCCTCGTGACAGCCGTGACAACCCCCTGGACCGGGTCGAAATGCGGATTAAGATTAATTCAGGAAATTAGGGACCCAGGATTCGACCCACCGTGAATATCAGTTGATATTAAACTGGCCGGCTTCAATATAGGGGATATCTTCCACCTCAATGGCATGGATGATATCTTTATTGAGCCTTTTTTTCATTTCACCAATGATACCCCGCTGTTTGTTCAGGCCCCTGGCAAAGGTCAGCGTGTCATTCATCAAATCGTCAAGGTGGCAGGCTTTGGTGATGATATGATGCCTTTCACACTGGGCCGCGGTCAGGCGGCAGCCGGTGTATTGCATCGCTTCTACCTTATACGTCGGGATGGCTTTTTTCAGCAGTGCATTCATGCCGGGCAAAAATGGAATGCCCAGATCGACTTCGGGAAAGCAGAAAAATCCCCTGTCCGAACGCATGAAGCGGAAGTCAAAGGCGCAGCATAAAATTGCGCCGCCGGCAAATGCATGGCCGGTGATGGCTGCAATGGTGATCATCGGGCAGGTAATCAGTTTTCGAAATAGCTGGTTGAGTTGATAAAAAAAATGCTTGGCCGTCGGGATGTCATTTTTTTGAATTACAGGCACCAGCCATTCCAGATCAATGCCGTTTGAATATATCTTTTCATGGGAAGAGTTGATGACCAGCGTCAGGGCGTCGGTCTGTTGTTCAATTTCATCCAGGATATCAAGAAAGGTCTTAAGAAAGTCAGGATTGAAACGGTTTTCGCCGCTGTTCATGGTCACAATTGCTACCTTCTCATCAACGGTATATTCAATCGTCGTCATTAAATAACCCCCTTGTACCAGTTAAATACAATAGGCAGTCAAGGTGCCTGATGCGGTAAAGCATACAATATGATACCATGTCAGCCAGGGGGCGTCAACAGCATGTCCGGATACCTGGATATTTAATATAAGGCCAAGCGAGCTTTTGCAACACGGCGTAATCGGCGCGTAGAGGCCGTTAACAGGCTAATATGGGAATGTTTTTAAAGATAAAGGTAATAATACCATAGTTAGGCTCGACATGGCAGCGGCGCAAGCAATTATTTTACAATGAAATTTGAAAATTAGGATGACCGCGCAGATAGTCCTTGGTAACTGAGGTAGTTAAAAGGAAATGGGGGGAATATAAAAAAATAAGCAGGGTAGCCGTTGAGAGCCATCTGCGTGCAAGGGACTTGATTGAGGAAAAACAACGACTCAATGATGTGTTAATATCGATTTTCAATTCTACCTCGGAAGGGGTTATTGCCATAGATGAAAACAATAAAATCACCAATCTAAATAATGTGGCGGCTAGTATGCTCGAATTGGATTCTGAAGCGATTCTTGGAAAGCCTCTAAGAAAGGTGGTAAAGACTGACGGAAAATTTATCCAGGCCCTTGAGGAAAAAATAGATTTCCCAGGCAGCGAGTTTAACTTCAATTGCCCGAGCGGCGTAAAGGCGTATATGTGCCGGGTCGATCCTATTAGCGGCCATTCAGGTGTTAAAGCAGGTAAACTGGTCATCATGATTGAAAAACGGGAGATGATAAAAATTGCCAAAAGGATAAGCGGCAGCTTCGCAAAATACTATTTTGATGATATTAAGGGTAAAAACAGTATGCTCCAAGAGCAAATAAGGCTGGCGAAAGTTGCA
>CAZFXX010000416.1:0-2553 GCA_964522985.1 uncultured Desulfobacteraceae bacterium | reverse complement strand
CGGGTCTACGATGGCCGGCATGCCGGTAAAATACTGGCGGAGTATCCCGGTGCCGCATATTGTTTGCGCCATCTCGCGATACGGATTAAATTTTTCCCCGTGACAATGTCGCCGTCTATTTTGCGCAACAGGTTCTCGACCAGTACCCGGATGGCGAACGGTAACCGGCTGATTTGCGTGAAACCCTTTTTTCCCAGCCGGCCGATATCGTATATCGCGTAGTCCGGCTTTCCTGATGTGATCGTTGTTACGAATTCTTGTTTATCCATTCACCCCTCGGAAGCGGTTTGTATTGGCAGTTGAGACCATTTTTTTTTACATGCCGGCAACCATTGCCTGCGCGAATTCGGAACATTTTACCTCTCTGGCCCCCTGAATCTGACGGGCCAGATCATAAGTGACGGTTTTCTCCGCCACGAGACGGGCGATACGATCGCGGATCAAGGCGGCTGCCTCTTTCCAGCCCAGATGATCGAGCATCATGGCACCGGAGAGAATAAGGGACCCCGGGTTCACCTTGTCCTGACCGGCATACTTGGGTGCCGTACCATGGGTGGCTTCAAAAACGGCGCAATCCTCTCCAATGTTGGCTCCCGGGGCCATGCCCAGGCCCCCCACCATTGCGGCCAGTGCATCGGACATATAGTCACCGGTTAAATTGGGCGTTGCCAGCACATCATATTCTGTTGGCCGCAGCAGGATCTGCTGAAACATGGCGTCGGCAATGCGATCCTTGATCACAATTTTATCACCGGGCACCTGCCCCTTATGTTTATCCCACAGATCCTTTTCGGTGATCACCTGGTCTGCAAAGCGTTCTTTGGCAACTGCGTAGCCCCAGTTTCGAAAGGCGCCTTCGGTATACTTCATGATGTTGCCCTTGTGGACCAGGGTGACATTTTTTTTGTTGTTTTCAATGGCATATTCGATGGCTTTGATCACCAGACGCCGTGTGCCGGTGCGGCTCATGGGTTTGATGCCGATGCCCGAATCCGGCCGTATCTGTCGCCCGGTTTCTGTTGCCACCAGATCGATGACCTGTGCTGCCACCGGCGACCCGGCTTCCCATTCGATACCGGCGTATACGTCTTCGGTGTTTTCCCGAAAGATGATCATGTCCACGTCAGCGGGTCGCTTCATGGGGCTGGGGGTGCCGGCAAGATATTTTACCGGCCGAACGCAGGCGTAAAGATCCAGTATCTGTCGCAGTGCCACGTTGACACTTCTGATCCCCTTGCCCACAGGCGTAGTCAAGGGACCCTTGATGGCCACATGATATTGTCGGATTTGGTCAACGGTTTCCGGCGGCAGCCACTCCCCGGTCGCCTTAAAGGCTTTTTCACCGGCCAGCACCTCCAGCCAGTCGATCTTTCGCCGGCCGCCGTAGGTCTTTGCCACCGCCGCATCAAGAACTGTCCGGGTAGCCTGCCAGATATCCGGGCCGGTACCATCTCCCTCGATAAAGGGTATCACCGGTCGGGAGGGTAACTGTAATTTGCCGTCTGCATCAAGCTGAATTCCCGCTTTTTTATCTGTCATGAATCGTTGCCTCCATAAAATTAGCCATCTATTAAATTTCAATTTCTATTTTTCGTATTATTTTTAAAAAAATTCAATCACTATTGCCTGAAACGTCATAGAATGCCGTTACGACTAAAACTCAAAAATTCGGCTTAAGTCAACTGAAAACAATGACTGAAAGGCATTATTGTTATCTAAACAAAATGAATTTTTAAATCGTATACTGTATTTGATGATTTCCCATAAGGCCTTATAAATGAATGATTACTAAAAGTCGTGTATTAAAGTCCATAGTTTTACTAAGGGCTCGCGCAAAAATAAATTCGCAAATTTTTAGTGTTGAGGCGCCTTAAATTTCCTGCGCCAGTGGTAAAATAGTCGTTGAAAATGCGGTTGTGTTTCGACAGGAAAGACTGTAAGAAAACAGACATCAAGGGCCCAGATGACACTTTTTTACAGATTTTTTAGCAGACAATCATACCTGAAGACAGCTTGGGGTTTTATATGACTGACCACTCTAATGTTCATCTACAGCTAACTGTTTTTGCGCTGGTCGCTGCCTCGTTTACCAATATTTATCTGACGCAACCCATATTGCCGGTGCTGCAAAATGAGTTTTCGACCAATATGGTGACGGTGTCATTCAGTGTATCCGCCGTTATTTTCGGCATCACTATCTCCACGCTGCCCTTTGGTTTTTTTGCCGACAGGCTGCCGATTCATCCAATTATTTTTTCCGGTAATTTTCTGGTAGCGCTCTTTGGCCTTGTTTGTGCGTTAACAACAAACCTCTGGGTTCTGATCGGCGCACGTTTTTCCCAGGGCCTTTTCATCCCGGCGCTGACCACATGCCTTGCCGCCTATCTGGGTAAAACACTTCCGGCAAAGCGGTTGAACGTGGTTATGGGGTCCTATGTGTCTGCAACAGCAATCGGTGGATTAGGCGGCCGTTTTCTGGGTGGGCTGATTCATCCGGCTATACACTGGCGCTATGCTTTTGTGTCGGCAGCAGCAATCGTCCTTATCGCAACA
>CAZFXX010000415.1:0-2555 GCA_964522985.1 uncultured Desulfobacteraceae bacterium | reverse complement strand
AGGGGAACATTTTTCGTTCCATGAGCCATGTCAATGTTGATTATTTGTTAAAATAATCGATAAGCGGTTACGGTTGTCGGTTCACAGTTATTTCGCTAAACTATGCAATGGCTGGTTTTGCGCATTGCTGCAGCAGTTATTCTTGGTTTTTAATCCTGTTGTTTTTTTAACCGTTAATCGAGAACCGTTAATCGAGAACTGTTAACCGTGAACGGTTACCTGTAACCTGTAACCCTTTCAATAGATAGGTCTTTTTTACCATGAAAGATATCCAGAAACAGCGCGATTATCGAAACATGCCGATCGATAAGGTCGGTATAAAAAATTTAAAGTATCCCATTACTGTGCTTGATCGCCGGCAGGGGAAACAGGACACTGTCGCCTCGGTCAATATGTATGTTAATCTTCCCTATAAAGACAAGGGAACCCATATGAGCCGTTTTGTGGAATTGTTGCATCTGCTGCGGCCTGAAATTTCGCTGAAAAAATTTTCAGTAATTCTGGAAGAGATGAAAAAGCATTTAAATGCCGCATCTGCTCATGTTGAAGTCTCCTTCCCCTATTTTATGGAAAAAAAAGCGCCGGTGAGCAACATCCCCGGCTTTATGGATTATACTTGTAGAATTATCGGGTCGAGTAATTCTACGGTAAAAACCGATATCGTATCGGAAGTCATTGTTCCGATATCTTCGGTGTGTCCCTGTTCAAAAGAGATCAGCGATGCCGGTGCCCATAATCAGCGTGGAGAGGTCAGACTCAGGACAAGATTTAAAAAATTTATATGGATGGAGGACATGATCGAGCTTGTGGAACAATGTGCTTCATGTGATGTGTATTCCGTGCTTAAGCGTGTGGATGAAAAATATGTAACTGAAAAGGGATATAATAATCCCAAGTTTGTGGAAGATATCGTACGGGATATTGCGGTCCAGCTTAAAGCGGATGATAATATCACATGGTTTTCCGTCAGCGCCGAGAACTTTGAGTCCATTCACAACCACAGCGCCTATGCCTCAATTACCTGGGGTGAAAATCCGAATTCTCAATACACTTCCTGATGACATGGACAATATCCCCGGCTGACCGGGCCGGCGGGGTATTTAACATAGCAACAAACAGTCGCACTCGACCGTTTTTGCCCTCGTAATAACCGGCCCGGGTGCTGATGCCTGCCAGTGTGCCGGTTTTACAGAGGATATTGCCGTTGCGCTGCATCAAGTGCCGGTAAGGCAGAAATCTCTGCAGCACCCTGATCATATCCATTGCGGACAGCCTGTTTTTTCTGGATATTCCGGAACCTTCCACCATTGTCAATTTTTTAATGCCCAGATAGTCCCTTGCATAGGCCATTACTGCACAGGATCCCTTGCCAAGACTTCCGGGGGTTGCTCCGGCCTTGATACCGATGGTGATCAGCAGTTGGTTGGCGATAAAATTGTTCGAGAATTCAAGCAGCCTGGATATGATCCGGAACAGGGAAAAGTGCGAGGTGTACCTGAATAAAAGCCGGTTATTTTTTTTTCCCAGGCCGGCTGTTTTGATATCACCTTTAATTTCGATCCCCTGTTGTTTTAGGAAGTAGGCCAGCAAATGGCCGGTATAGCGGGTACTTTCCCGTCTGTTTTGAGATAGCAGGATTCTTCCGTGTGTCAGTTTTGAGTTTCTGATCCGGGGCAGCGCCATGGGCAAAAGGGGTGTCTGCGGTTCAGCGCTGACATAGGTGGCCCCTTGGCGTTTAAATCGTACGGTATTGAAGTTTGCACAGAGTGCTCCGTTTGGTGAATCATATGGCTGGACAGATGCCGTAACGCCGGGTTTTTTCAGAGAATGGAGAAAATAGGTGTCATCCAGGATAAGATGGTTGATGGTTCTGTTGTTTCGGGAATACTCAGGGGCAGCGGGTAGAATTTCATCAAGACTGCCGGCCATCTGCGCCAGGATTTCGGAAATCAGGAGCGGGTCACCATAACCTTTGACTGTGAGGTCTGCACTGTCATTTATATAGAATTCGGTAATAAATCGGAAATCATCTCCCAGATAGTGAAAGGCAGCCAGGGAAGTTAGAATTTTAAGGATTGAGGCAGGGATCAACGGTTGATCAGCGTTTGCGGAAAAAAGGATTTTTCCATCAACATCAGCCACCACGACTGCATCGTGGTCTTTTAACATCACTGCAATGTCATTAAAATCGGCTGCAGGCACGGCCGTTGAAAAAGCCGGGCACGTCATCCCGCCCAAAATCAACAGAAAGAAAATAGTTGTTTTTAAAAAAAAATTTAACGTAAAATCTCGCACCGTCCCTTATTGCCCTTTATCAGGAAGTCTTGTTTATTTGCTTTCGAGTACCAGTGTCACCGGTCCGTCGTTGATTAAAGATACATCCATCATTGCCCTGAATTGTCCAGTTTGCACCTTGATTCCCTGCCCGTGAACCTGAGATACGAATGCTTCGTATAGTGCATTGGCTGTTTCGGGTTCGGCAGCATGGACAAATGAAGGCCGCCTTCCTTTTCGGCAATCACCCAAAAGCGTAAATTGAGAGACCACCAGCATTT
>CAZFXX010000414.1:0-2560 GCA_964522985.1 uncultured Desulfobacteraceae bacterium | reverse complement strand
AAACAGGCCCGGGAAAAAGCAAAAGAGGCTTTGGCAAAACGACTTGATGGATACATCCGCCCTGATATTGATCCCGATATTGAAAAAGATCTCAAAAAATTTGTTAAAAAACGATACGAAGCAATTTAGTGCCGTTTTTTTCATCATCCAAATTCGTTTCGGTACAAATTTTATACTATTTTTTATGAGACACAATGCACGCCATGGTAAAGATTATGAGATCAACAATTTGAACAAGATTGCTCGTCTTCTGGTTCGCGTCATCGCCACATATCACTGCGTGTCTGCGTTGCGTTAAAGCTCACATACGTAAAGTATGCGACCTTCACGAGCCTTGCCTGTTTTTATAAAAAACCGGCAGACTAAAATTCTTTCAATTTTTGATCAGCTGGCGGTATTCAATGGCGAAACGGAAAACATCAACGTTTTAACAAAGAAAAGGAGAACTGTATTATGTCCGATTTTAAAAATTTGGAACACTTGTTAATGGAAGGTAGGATTTCGCGGCGTGAGTTTATTTCGCGGATGTCCGCGATGGGGCTTGCAGCCGCACTGTCACCTGCGCTTTTGCCCAAACGGGCGGAAGCTGCCGTACCAAAGAAAGGAGGACACTTCATCATCGGTCTTACGGGCGGGTCCACCACCAATTCCTTGGACCCTGCGACATTGTCTGCCGCTATAGACACGACCCTTAACCTTACAATACGAAACGCTCTTGTAGAGATCGATCACAATTTCAACCTTATCCCGGAACTGGCTGAATCCTGGGATTCTTCTCCCGATGCAAGTGTGTGGAAATTTAATCTGCGCAAGGGCGTAGAATTTCATAATGGAAAAACCTTTACGGCAGATGATGTCATTTTTACCATGAACCATCACCGCGATGAAGCTTCAAAGTCGCCTATAAAGGCATTGCTAAAAGCCGTTAAAGAAATAAAAAAAGACGGTGATTATGCCGTTATTTTTACACTTGACAGCGGTAGTGCCGATTTTCCCTTTGTAATCGCCGCCATCCGTTTAACCATGTGTCAGGACGGAACGAAAGGGCCGGAATTTGAAAAAGGTATCGGTACGGGGGGGTATATGCTGGAGGCCTGGGAACCCGGGGTCCGCGCCTTACTCAAACGAAATCCCAATTACTGGAAGGAAGGTCGTGCTCATTTTGATTCAGCGGAGATGCTCGCCATCTCAGACGGAAATGCCCGGACCATTGCATTAAAAACCGGTAGAATACATTATATGGACCGTGTTGATCTTAAATCAGTCCATTTTTTAAAAAAAATGCCCAATATAAATATCAACGCTTTAACCGGATTGTCGCATATTGCCATACCCATGCTCCTGGATAGATCCCC
This sequence comes from uncultured Desulfobacteraceae bacterium, assembly GCA_964522985.1. Lineage (GTDB taxonomy): Bacteria > Desulfobacterota > Desulfobacteria > Desulfobacterales > 4572-123 > 4572-123. Next base: position 1,205 of record CAZFXX010000414.1, on the reverse strand, counting down.
TTATAACGACAACGATGTCCGCATGGCGTTAAAGCTCGCCATTGATCGTGAAGCCCTGGTGAAAACAATTCTGCAGGGCTATGGTGAAGTCGGTAATGACCACCCCATTGCCCCTATAAATAGATACCATGCCGATAATCTTGAACAACGACACTACGATCCGGACAAAGCCAGATATTATATAAAAAAAGCCAGAATGCTTGATCACGTCTTTAATTTACATTCGGCTGACGCAGTATCTATGGGTGCAATAGACATAGCTGTCATGATGAAGGAACATGCCAAAAAAGCCGGCATCAAGATCAATGTTATCCAAGAACCGAACGATGGATACTGGAGCAATGTCTGGATGAAAAAAGAGTGGTGCTTTTGCTATTGGTCAGGACGTCCCACTGAAGACCTGATGTTTACAGTAGCCTATCAAACCGGAGCGCCCTGGAACGACACACACTGGTCGAATAAGCGTTTTGATGAACTGCTTATTGGTGCAAGGTCCGAACTTGATACGGATAAGCGTAGAAAAATGTATGCGGAAATGCAAGAGATCGTCAGAAATGACAGCGGAACGATTGTTCCCTTGTTCTACCAGAATGTTGAAGCCAGTTCAACCAAGGTGACCCATGGTCCCATCGCCGCCAATACGGGGTTGGATGGTTTAAGAATTGTTGAACGCTGGTGGTTCGTTTGAGAACCCTGCTTTGATCTGAGTAACAGCAACATTGGAAATAAAGCAATTCCATGTGTCCGCCGCCCTCTCGTATGGAGGGCGGCGGACACAAAACAACCAAACACGCTTCAGGGTTAGGCGCTTAACAACGCAACATCGACAAAGTTTTGTCGATAAGTCGTTGTCGATTTGTTAGTATACTAATGAAGAAAAATGTTCGGGTAATTTTAGGCTAAATTTTGATGCTCTCGTAAAAAGTCGATGATTCGAAAAATGGACACATTATGTAGCGCTGCATAATCGTATTTAATGCTATATAATGTGGTCATAAAAATTCCTGTGGACTTTTTATGAAGGAAACAAATATTACGTCGGCTTTTGTGGCAGTTCATTTTGGGCGTTAGTAAATATTTTTAAATGAAAGGAAAAGTATGATAAAACAAGATATGGCAACGCCCGAAAAAAATCGTTTTGATATCAGAGATAGCAGAGCGATCATGAAAGCGGTTGTCACAACTGGAAACGGCGGTTATGAAAA
>CAZFXX010000413.1:0-2566 GCA_964522985.1 uncultured Desulfobacteraceae bacterium | reverse complement strand
TGCCCTGCATTGCTGATGAAAGAGAAAAATCTTTCCATTCCTTTTGTTCTTCCTTTTCCATTTTTTGCTTCAAGTATTCTACAAAATCAAGGATTTCTATTTGTTTTGATTCCGGCAATATTTTTACATTGTTAATAATTTTTTCTGATAGATTCATTACATTCCCACCTTTCAATTATGAAATATCTCATATTTTAACTGCTAAATCAAAAAAATAAAACAATCAACTGCCTACTTTCGAATTATATTATCGGATAGTTAATTTTTTCAAGAAAATTCTTTTTTTTAAAGCGCATAAAAAATATACTTTTCAAGAAAGGTTGGGACTCCATATTTATTTTTCTGCCGATGAAAGATTTTATTAGAAATCGGTAGGACGACTATTATCGAGAATTGACAATAGGCGCTGATACGGGGTGACTGCACTGGGTTTGTGGGATCAAGCAATTTGCTTTGGCAGCAGCCAAAAATTCCGCGGGGTGAAATTTGGTGGGTCAACCTTGATCCTGCACAAGGGTCCGAAATCAAAAAAAACAGTCACTGTCTTGTCCTATCACACGATGCTCTCAATCGGCTGCAAAGAACAGTAGTGGTTGTGCCTTTCTCATCAGCCGCGAAACCCCATCCTCCTCTGATAAAGGTTGAATTTGTTTCTGCGATCGCTCGTTGGACGAAAACTGAAGAGATCAACGAAGTCCAGGCAATTTGGGTGGAAAATACTTTTAACAAGGATGTTAACGCCGGACTTTATGTGAGTCGTCGGGTAATGCCTGCACACTTTAATCAGGCTGAAAAATGGTTGTCGAGCCTGAAAACAGCGCTGAGAACGCTTGATGCTTTGAACATTGCCTGCTGTTGGGACTATGAGGCTAAATTAATCACTTGCGATGCAATTATGCATCGTTCGGCAGAAACAGTGGGAATTGATACCATATTTCTCGAATTGTAAATTGTTGCAGACGCTTATGGGGGCGGGTCTGCCCTTGACGCTACAGAATGGACGTTACTTAAATCGCTCTTCCTCAGAAAGGCTTGAAACAAAACTGCCCGGCCTTTTCAGGACCGGGCGGTATGTTTTTGATCGATCTGCTGTTTCAGCAGAAATCTTATTTTTTCTTGAAGATTTTTTTCCGGGATAGGCCGGCAAAGCCGAGAAGACCCGTGCCCAGAAGCAGCATGGTGGCGGGCTCTGGGACCGGGGCGGTCTGGAAGCCCGCAACTGAAAATTCATTATTGTAGGATGACGCATCTACATATGGAAGAGGGAAAGATAATTGGTTGGAGGCTATTGTCTCGGTAACAAAAAAACGTGCTCTGAAAACATTTATGCCACCTAAATCTATATAAATTTCACCATTTCCTTGATCAGCATCTTTACCATAAAATTGATAACCGGTGATCCAATGATCGCTAATATCAAAAAGATTGACAATGCCTACCTCCCCATTACTGCCACCACTCCCGTCTGGGGAAGCAAAGAGATCCGTAATCCAAACGCCTGCCAGATGTTGAGATGTGCTAAAGGTTACAGTAATTCTCTCGTAGTCGTCAATTTCATCATCTTCATCCCCATTAATCCCCAAACCATCGACGCTATCTTGATATAAAGATAGGCCTTGGGAACCGGTACTCTCAGCTGATACTGAAAAGTCACTGTAGTTGACTGAATAAGGAGTACTACCATTCGCCCCAGACCATACCCCCGCACGAAAATCAATATCTAATGGCACAGGTATTATCGTTGCATTTGAAATTCCAACGGCCAATAAAAAAACGACTAAAAACATTAAAATTTTTTTCATAATCCACCTCTCAAAAATAATTTGAAACATTTTAAAAATTTATGCCCGCTGATATCCAAGCAAAATTTCCAAAGACTCCACGGACCGTGCAAACTGTAATCACTATATGTACTTTTTGGTTATTCAATTTGCATGCCAAAATTAAATTTTAAAATTAAAATTTTAAAATTAAAATTTCAAAATCAGATAGTTATGGTCAGTAATATTATTATTTGGAAATATTTTTCACTTTTTTGAAACACTTAATTGTGTAAAACAGGTTATACTTTTTGGGCAACTATGGAAATAGTTACATAGTTTGGTTCATGTTATTATTCGCCGTTTTCCACCCAGAAATATGAGTACGGTTCCATGTCATCTCAAAAAACCAGGTAGACACTCGGTACTCTTCGATCACCGATCTTTTTTCGCTGCTCAACTTGTTTTTTATTTATCTCATTTTTTCCTTTCTTAATGAGAGGAAAAAATGGTATCCAGTACCCAAAGAAAATGGTGAATTGATGAAATGGCTGTAGACAGTGCATATGTTTTGGATTTGATTAAGCGGGGCGAAGGGCCATTTGTCAAATTCAAGACGGAACAGGCTCGATCGAAAAAAAATTACAGAAGAAATCGTAGCACTGGCAAATGCCAGAATAGATGTCATTGTTGTCGGCGTATTTGATCGTGAAGTCATAAAATAAGTATCATATCATAGCTCAAACTATTTTAACCATGGATTTTAATTTCCAGTCACCCCGGTTGAATGCCCATAGGGTACCCCG
>CAZFXX010000412.1:0-2618 GCA_964522985.1 uncultured Desulfobacteraceae bacterium | reverse complement strand
AGCGACCGATTTGAACCGTTAACCTATTAGGAGGTCTAAGTGTTTCAATCCACGCTCCCGCGGGGGGAGCGACTTCAGATACCGGTGAATCTGTGTCCGTTTCAGTTGTTTCAATCCACGCTCCCGCGGGGGGAGCGACTGAGGCCAGGAACAAGAAAGGCCGGGCCAGTATGTTTCAATCCACGCTCCCGCGGGGGGAGCGACTTATGGGGGCCGCGACTCAATTATCTGGAATTATGTTTCAATCCACGCTCCCGCGGGGGGAGCGACTGGCAATCTATAAACTACTAATTCCTTTAATTATATTCCATATGTTCCGCGATCCGTCTTCGGATCGATAAAATTTCAACTGATTTTCAAAGACCAATTTTGCCTTCGCCTTTAATTCCACGATGTTATAGTTACTGCGAACCTTCCGGGAGAATTGTGTGAGCTTCCGGTTCGCAGATGTCATTTAAATGATAAGGGGACCTTCCTGATCAAGGGCCGCCTTTGCCCCCACATGCTCAACCCGCCGCTTCCAGTTTGATCCCAGAAAATAAAACCTCAGGCTGTCTTTTTCAGGATTTATCCTGTCCAACAATTTTTGACGAAAAACCGCCCATTGGGCAGGATCAACAATGCATTCAAACACAGAATACTGAACCCTTTGTCCATAATTTTCACATTGCTTGGCCACCTGTCGAAGCCGGCGGCAGCCTCCTTTGGTTATTGTTGACACATCATAACTCACCAGAACCAGCATATTTTTCTAACTCCAGATAAATGGCGGATAGCCGTCTATGTCACCGCGCAGGTATCGGGCAAAAAGCAACGCCTGCACATGGAACAAAATACCGACTTCCATCTTTTCCTTGAGAAATGGATGAATAATCGTATCCTGTTTTCTCTTCTGATATGCCACAAGCACATCTTTTCTCATGTCATCGGTCATCAAGATCGCACCGGTTTCATTTGTTTTGAATCCCTTCTTTTTGGCCTGGCCCAAGTTGATGAGAGACAACACCAGGCGATCGGCAATATATGGCCGGAACTCTTCCATCAAGTCCAGAGCCAGACCCGGGCGGCCGGGACGATCACGATGAAGAAAACCCACGGCCGAATCCAAGCCCACCGCCTCAAGCGCTGAACGAACATCATGCATCAGTATGGTATAAATAAAGGACAGCAGGCAGTTGACCCGGTCCAAAGGCGGCCTGCGATTGCGCCCTTGAAATGAAAAATCCTTTTTTTGAGAAATAATCAGATGGTCAAATACACTGAAATAGGTGTGGGCTGCATCCCCTTCTATACCGCGAAGTACATTTAACGGTGCTTCATTTTTAAGGGTTTTTAGAGACCCGGCAATTCGATTGGAAGCATTTTGGACTTCTTCGGCGTCAATCTTGTCGGAATGGTCTCTTAATAGTCGTTGAAGAACCGTCCGACTATTCATAATTTTGCCGGTCAGCACCGCCTTTGCAATTACAGCAGAATACGTTGGATCATCTGCTCTCCGGTATTGTTCTCGCCGTAAAAGAACATTGCCCGAGACCGGGCCTTGAACCTTTGCCAGAAAACGCCCATATTCCGAAAGAAAACTGATGGCGACATCCCTGTCAGCACAAAATCCCATCAAATAAGGGCTGCAGGTTACCCGTCCAAAACAGACGATTCCGCCAAGTGTATGAATGGGCAGTCTCAAACGGGTTTCACCGTCCACCCGGATCGATACGGTTTCGCCTTCTTTTGCCAGATAGGCACCCTGGGTGGTCACGAACAGGGTATTTAAATACTTTTTCATAACTTTTCTGTCATCCTTGCCAGGTAGTCTGTTGCCGAAAGTTTGCCGTTCATTTTTTTGGGCAGACAGAGATCGAAAAACGAACAGCTATCACATTTTTTAGAATAGATCGGCTTAGGTGTTTTTCTGGAATCAATGAGTCTATGCAGTTTCACGGCCAGTTTTTTCGTTTCCGACCGCAACGGTTCATCAAACGCCACATCCTGTCGACGGCGCGTTTTCCCGTAAAACAAGGCACCCGTCATAACCGTTTTACCGGTCATTTCTTCAAGGCAGATGGCCTGGGCGCAAAGCTGGACTTTGTCGCAACTGTCCTTTTTGGGACGGCCGCGCTTGTACTCTACCGGAAACGGTTGCCACTCCACCTTTTTACCAGGCCCCTTTTCTTTATGATATTCAACGACATCGGCCTTGCCCACCAGACCGAGACGATAAGATCGCAACGGAACGGAACACTCCACCCGCAGCGATCCTCTGGATTCCTTGATTCCTGAGTCCGCCCGTTCATGCATGATCCGGCCTTCGGCCGTGTACAGGTTTTCAACCCAAACCTGTTCGACATGGATCAGAGCGCACTGCCGCTCGCAAAAATGCAGATGCTGCAGGGCAGACAGCGGGAGTAATTCATCTTCTGTGTACATATCGTCTTTTATTTTTTATCATCCAACCGTTTCTGTCTTTTCTGGGTAATGCTCAGATAGTTCCCAGGGGAAACAACCTTTTTGCGGGTCTTTTGTTCCAGATCTTTCCTCGCCTTCCCGGCAACCTCTCCACCCTTGTTAGCCGCACGCTTGTTTTCCTGAAAGCCCTTTGCATCATCCACCCGCGTTATCTC
>CAZFXX010000411.1:0-2633 GCA_964522985.1 uncultured Desulfobacteraceae bacterium | reverse complement strand
AATTTGGGGAATTGTCATAAATGACAATTCCCTTGACATAATCTGCAAATATTTTATATACAAGCGCATTGTAAGAAAGATTAAATTTTGACCAATATCTACAATCAAGAAGTCGAGATAATCTCCATTTAACAGCGGGGGCCGGGGAATTTTTAATTTTGTCAGGGGTGGTCCACATCCATGTACAACCTTGAGAACATCAAACCTGTATTACAAAATATTATATCATTGCTGGAAGATTCTCTTCATTTGGAAGTGGGTATCATTAACAGCAATTACAAGCTTGTCGCCTTTTCTAAAAACTACCCTTCCTACAAAGGGATGGAAGTTTACAGGTCTTCCGTTCAAAAAATTTTTAAACTTGGTTGCGTGGTCGTTTCCAAGCCCGGCTGCGATAAAATGTGTCAGGGGTGCCGATTCCAGGATAATTGCCCTTCGGCGTTCGAGATAGTGAAAAGCATTAGACTCGACAATATCCCGATCGGCACTATCACCCTGTGCTCTTTCTGTAACAAAGATAATTGCCGCGTCTGTTCAGATATCGATTCCACGGAAAAAACAATGCAGGACATCTCCAAACTGATTGCCAATATCATTGGACAGGATAGCGTTGGGGGACAGGGTTATCCCTATCGACAGATGCTTCGGGCCACCATGAACCTTTCGGATGATATCATTTTCTGTACCGACAACTCGGGAAAAGTTATCAACCATAACAATGCAGGCAGTGGATTGATGGGCACGGTAAAACAAGAGACGCTTCAATTGGACAGTATCCTTCCCTCTGACAAGCTGTCCAGTATAATCAACGGAGCGCCTGTCTTTAATTTTTTGACCAAGATTAATCGACAGCCTGTCATAGTATCGGGAGAGGCGGTAGACATCAACGGGATACCAGCTGGAGCGGTCATCCGGGTCACACCGGAGGAATCCGGAAGAGGTGCAGTGAAAGGTCGTTCACCGTTTCGGACTGCAATTTCACTACGTGATATAAAGGGCAGAAGTACAGCGTTTCGGGCTGTCATTGAAAAGGTGAAAAAGATTGCCGATAGCCCGTCAACGGTTTTTTTAACCGGGGAGACGGGGACCGGCAAGGAACTTTTTGCCCAGGCCATTCATACCATGGGCCGCCGTCGTAGTGCTTCGTTTGTGGCAATTAATTGTGCGGCCATACCGGAAACCCTTTTGGAAAGTGAATTGTTCGGTTACGAGAAGGGCGCCTTTACCGGGGCAAGACGGCGGGGAAAGCCCGGTCTTCTGGAAACGGCTGACGGCGGCACCCTTTTTCTGGATGAGATTACAGAGATGCCACAGGCCCTGCAGGTTAAGCTGTTGCGGGTTCTTCAGGAACGTTACATTCAGCGAATAGGAAGTCACCGTCTGCTCCCTTTGGACGTGAGGATCATCGCGTCTGCTAACCAGGATGTGGAAGCATTGGTGGCGACATCAGAATTCAGGCCTGATCTTTACTATCGACTTAATGTTATTTCCATATGTCTGCCGCCGCTCAGAATGCGAAACGGGGATGTGGAGATTCTGGCCCGGCACTTCTTGAACAAGTATTGCCGGCTTTTGAGGAAACGTTTTGCCGACTTTTCCCAAGAGGCAATCAATACGTTCAATGCGTATTCCTAGCCTGGTAATGTCAGGGAACTGGAAAATGCAGTGGAGTATGCTGTCAATATCGAAGATGGAGCAGTCATCGCCGTAGAAAGCCTTCCGGAAAAGCTTCGGGTGTTTACGCCAGAGGTTTCGCAAGAGGGGACCTGCCCTTTGAAGAGTAAGATAGACCTTTTTGAGTGCAGTGCCATCCGGGAGGCTTTGAAGATGTACGGCCACAACCTCAAGGGAAAGCAAAGGGTTGCCAAAGAATTGGGGATCGGTGTAAGGACCCTTTACCGAAAGCTGGAAAGGTATAATTTGCTGTAGAATCGTGAACCCGACGGTTCAAGCTCTGTTGCAAAATATATTTCAGGGTCAGCAGACAACTCTGTATGCGGCTCGGACCTGGTATCCGGTGATTACCTGAAAATAGCCCGAGAGCATCCGGTTTATTCCAGGATCTCCTGAATCGACAAAGAGGGGGGTACCCCGTAGGGAGGTGATTTTCTGCCGGGTTGCCACCACGACGATGTTTTGCCTTCCTACTGTGCGGATTACCTTCGGGCTCAACTGCTGGTTTCCCCTTCCAAATAGGCAGCCTTGGCCCCCGATGGGGGTAACGACAATTTTTGCCTCGCGTCCTTCAATAGCATCCAGAATCTGTTTTTCGCTTAAATCTTTGGCAACGAGTTTTTTATCGCGGACCAGATCCACCCCCACCAGAGTGTAATCGAGATTGAGCCGCTCCATTATTCTGGCAGTGGTGGTTCCAGGACAGATAATGTAAAAGACGTTGTCTTCCATATTTTTGATAACATCGGCGGCAATGGCCTGCTGGAGGTATTGTTCGCTTTCCGGACTACTGGATTTAAGTCCCTGTACATGGCCCTTCGCAAAGGGGATGGTGAGATATCCATACAGATTCGCGTTTACCTGTCCGGAACTAAGCGCCCGTTCGTCAATATCCATCACTTCTGCAGTTTTAAGGTGTTTTGCTTTGTCTTGCAGGTAAAGTAAAGCAAGGTCCCCGG
>CAZFXX010000410.1:0-2637 GCA_964522985.1 uncultured Desulfobacteraceae bacterium | reverse complement strand
TTTGTTGCGACTTGAGTCACGTAGCCCGCTATGTTTCTCAAGTCCCGCCTTGCCGGCCCAAAAAGTTCCGCCGTAATCTTCGCCATTCCATTGATGACAAGACACCCTATGGCGAAGGCGCCGTCAATTGTTCCAATCGACGCAAATTGTTTTCAGCGCTTTCATATCCCGGCCGCAGGATCAGGGCACGCTGAAAACACTGAACCGCCTGGCGGATATCGCCCGTGACGATCAATGCCGTCCCGAGATTGTTGTATGTTTCAGGGACACCAGGATCATATTCAATGGCGTTCCGGTAATGGTCAATGGCTTCATCCGTCCGTCCCTTTCCCATTAAAGCGTTGGCCAGGTTGGCATGGGCCTGGACGCTGCCGGGTTTGATCTCCAGGGCGTTCCGGTAATGGACGATGGCTGTGTCAAGCTTTCCCTGACTGTAGTAGAGATTGGCTAGGCTGATGCGGGTGTCTGCCATGTCCGGGTTGATGTCGATGGCTTTTAAAAAATGAAGGATTGCCTCATCGGTTTGTCCGTTTTGGCTCAAAGCCGTGCCGAGATTAAAATGCGCTTCCGCATAATTCGGGTTTATTTGTACCGCCTGTCGTGCATGGGATATGGCTTCCCTATGCTGGCCGGAATCGGTCAGGATAGCGGCCAGGTTATTGTGAATTCGTGCATTGTTCGGTTTCAGGGCGATTGCCCTGGAAAAATGCCGAAAGGCTAAGTTCGTCCGGCCGGTTTCATGCAATATCCGACCCATCAGCTCATGGGCATTGGCGTAATCCGGGTCAAGATGCAGGGCGGCCCCAAGATAGCGGACGGCATCTTTGTGAAGGCCTTTCTTTTTCATCATACCACCGAGATTATAAAGTGCCAGGGTATAGACCGGATTGATCTCAAGTGCTTTTTTGTATTCGCGGATGGCTGCTGTCGTATCGCCTTCGACACGAAAGACATTGCCCAGATTGTTGTGGGCTACGAAATTGCCAGGTGTCACGGAAATGGCGTGTTCGTACAGGGATCGGCTGTTTCTCCAGTGACCGGTTTGCCAAAATGTCATGATGGATAACCCACATAATAGAAGGACCGCTGCAACCGAAAGGATACTTTTTTTGAAACGGATACCGGCGGCCAGTCCCGGAATCCCCCACGCGACCATGATAAAGATGCCGATGGCCGGAACATAAGCCCATCGGTCGGCCAGGGCCGGCCAGAGCCCGGCCTGCACCAGGCCAAGAACCGGCACCAGGGTTCCTAAAAACCAGAGCCAGCCGATAATTACATAAGGGCTTTTGCGGGCGCGGTAGACAGCCGCAGCTGTTACCGTTATCAGTAGAAGGGCTGCGAGGGCCGTTTGCCAGAAGGCAACGACATTGGGGAAGGGATAATAAAACGTGAGATGAATCGGCCGGATCAGTTTCCAGAGATAGACGGCATAGGAAATAATTGCGTTCTCAAGGCGGAGCAGCATGGGCGGCCCGGAGTCATGACCGGCAATGGGGTGGCCTGAATGATAGGAAAATAGGGATATGCCGATGCTGGTGAAAGACAGGACCAGGAGCGGAATTTTTTCCGCAACGAGTCGGGCGAGGTTGGCCTTTTGAAACGAATGAACCCCTGCGTCCGAGGAGGGAAGGGATTGTCCCCAAGCAATCCGGCCCAGGGGCCAGAAATCGAGGAGTAAAAACACGCAGGGCAGGGTGATGAGCATGGGTTTGGCAAGAAGCCCGAGGGCCAGGGTGAAAAATACGATGAAATAACTGATGATTCCGGGCCTTCTGGCGTATCGGACATACGCCAGCAGAGTGAGCATCCAGAAGGTGGTGGACAGCAGATTTTTGCGCTCCGCGATCCAGGCCACGGAATCCACATTAATAGGATGAAGGGCGAACAGGGCCGCCACAAAGGCGCTTTTCCAGACAGCGCCGGTCATGCGCTGCAGGGCCAAAAACAGGAGAAGGACATTAATGACATGGAATAACAGGTTCATCAGGTGATGGCCGCCAGGGGCAAGGCCGAAGAGTTCAACATCCAGCATGTGGGACAGCCAGGTCAAAGGGTGCCAGTAAGGCTGATCGCTGGTATTCTCAGGAGAAAAGGCCCAGGTTATATTTTGAAAAGTCAATCCTTCCCGGACCCTTTCATTCTCATAAACATAAAGGTTGTCGTCAAAGGAGATGAAATCAAATGTATAAACCCGGAGATAAGTGCCAAGGGAAATGACGATCAATCCGAGAATGATCAGTAATCGTTTTTTGTGTGTTTGCATGAAAAGGTACGACCTTGTTGTATTCTTTCGGGTAAATGTAAACAGCGCTTCCCACACCCGCAATTTTCAAGTTTTAGATATAATATACAGATCTAAATTCATTTATATACTATTTGGTGTGTTTAAAAAATATCAAAATGGGTTATTGTATAGCCTGTGAATCCTGTCCTATAAAGTTTGTCATTTAATCCGGTAATATTTAAAAATAACAATTCAGAGGAGGGGTTTATCCCTCCCGTGAAATTAGTGTTTTCCTCTTCAATTGATACCAGTTGCCGAACAATATTGACGGCTTCGTAAAAAGCCCAAATTCTTCGTTGCGCTGCATCCTTCGCTGCTTCAAAGTACGCTAAGTACTAATCATTGCTCAG
>CAZFXX010000409.1:0-2642 GCA_964522985.1 uncultured Desulfobacteraceae bacterium | reverse complement strand
TAGAAGAACCATAATCTTCAATGTTTGTTAGTGTATGGATTGGTAATTTTATTCTTTTTCGCTATCCTCCCAGGTTGTTTTAGTTTTCATCTTATCAATGAGAAACCTTACGCCCTGGTTGTCCGTCGGATTTAGCCAGAGCATTCGGTGAAAAATCCGCTCCGCTTTATCAAAGCGCCCAAGACGCCAGAGACATAATCCATAGCCGCGGATGCACCGCAGAAGCGGACGGTTGTTGATAATGCCCCATGGCAACACGCCGGTAAAGTTATCCCCCAGGGACAGGTCACCGATGCGTAGACCGATTTCATAGTGACGGATGGCATCTTGTGGGCGGTGATCAAAGACGAGATTGCCCAGATGGGAATGGGCATCGAGACAGCGCAGATCTGCCTGGCACAGATCCATCAAGATTTTTGTCGCCTCCGCCCGTTTGCCGGTATCTTTGAGGTCGTTGGACCGAGTAATGGGGTCATTAAAAGGATCGTCAGGGTCCTCACCGGGCAATACCTGCTCCATCTCGAACATGGGGCGAGGCCCATGTTCTATGATCGGCTTGGCCCATTCCTCCATGGGCTCGTCCTTCTCTTCCCAATACTCATTTTTTGGATCCCATATGTCCATATTGGCAAGGCCCAAGGGTACAAGATCAAAGGCACTTACGTCAATTCGCACCGATTGAATTTCGCCGGAAAGATATGGGTGCCCGACAAAACGCCACTGTTTTCGTGGTTTCACCGTGATTACTGCGCCAGGCACAACGTCCCAGAGGTGACTCGTGCGCAGCGTAATCTCCCGATCACTTCCCAGTAAACGGCACCGGACGGCGCGTTGTTTGACCGAGAGGGCCACCAGTTCAATCGGTTCACCCGGGTCAATGTCGTCGGTTGTTGCCTTGTGTTGCCGCCCTTGTCGGGAAGGCTTCTGCGTTTCGGCAGGGTAAGGATTTATATTGAGCCATCTGCGGTAGGCAGCGATGTAATATGCACCTGCCGAAGCTTGGGGAAACACGACATCGGAGGCTGCAACCACATATTCGGATCCGTCTTCGCGCCGGCATCTTGCCGTCAGACCGCGCCGTTGGTTGCCGTCGTAGTCTATCTCAATCACTGAAACCGGTTCCCCGATGATGAATCCATCGGCCGGCAACTCTACGTTATCCTCAAAGGCTTTCCGAAAAGCACAAAGTTTTTCATCATCACCGGATGCATTGATGGTGATCTTTTTGATCATTTTGTCCAAAGCGTCCAGTTCCTTACTGCCTTTCAAGTTTTGCTGGTTCATTCTTTATTTATCCTCCCAGATACCGGTCTTCACCAACCGTTGAATCAATGCCTTGTGCCGAAGGTGATTTGACACACTTCATGGCCAATGAAAATATCAGCACTGAATTGATCGCCTCGTGTTGGAAATCTAAGTTTGGATCGAATTGAAGTTTCATTGGTCAACACCTCCGGATATGGCATTGAGAATTTTTAATTTCAGCGCCTCATCATTTTCATCGCCGCCGATTAGGGCTGATATAATTATCAATTGTCCGAGGAGTGACCTCGAAAAATGCTGCCACCTGTTCCTTGAACACCACGGTTTTTTCCTCAAAGGGAATGCCTTTGAGGCGTGCCGCCTTCTCAATTTCCTGCAAGGCGTAAGGGTTATTCAATATATTCTGACGGTCGATCTGGGAAACGGTCAGATTCTTTTTATTCAGGTGAATCAATCAGTGAGCTGTGAAATAGTCAGTCCCATGGCCTTTGCCAATTTTTCCAACGTGACGGAACGGCTGTTTTCGGTCTTTTCGATTTGTGAAAGGGCGGATTGGCTGATACCTGCTCTTTTGGCAACTTCTTTTTGGGTTAAACCAAGATGGATGCGCCATGCTTTGGCAAGATTGAAATCTTTTTTAACGATCAGCCCGACAACCTCATGGGGGACGCTATCTTCATCCGGGAATAACTTTAGATATTCAGGGTATGGAATAACCGCGAAGGCGGGCTTCCCGTTTTGTTCAATTATTTGTACGTTTGTAGGTGCGTTCATTTCTTTTTTTCACCTCCTCAATATACAGAATGGCAAAGGTTTCGCTGAAAATAACCCGCCAGTTGCCAACACGCAATCGGTAATTATCGGAGCTTTTCAGATTTTTAACGTTGGCGCACTCTGGGAAATATTTAAGCTCATCAATAGCATCGTATAACTGAATTTTAGCCGTACGGCTTTTAATTTTTTTTATTTGGCGGCGTGCTTTTGGTTTTCAATAAATTTGTTTCATTGTGATTAATATATGATGAAAAATATAAGTAAGTCAACTTAAAATATAAGTATAAAAAATAATCAGTCTCCATGGGATAGGAATAGAATAGCTATCCATCCGGACAAGGCCGGCTTTCCCCTGGATCACATACCAGGCCGCTTCAGGAGGCGCTTTGTGGATAAAGAAATAGAAAAATATGCCATTCTAATGTTTTATGGTGGGTACGGTATTTTTAGGCATAAAAAAGGGCTTAGAGGTAAATTCCTGGCCTGGGGCCTGGCCTGGGGTCGGGCCACAGTAACATATTGAAAAATCAATAAAAGGTACCTATAAATACCAGGATTTCGGTCTTAATCGATCAATTTTCATGCAAAAACTGGCCGATTAAGGA
>CAZFXX010000408.1:0-2654 GCA_964522985.1 uncultured Desulfobacteraceae bacterium | reverse complement strand
TGAAGTGCTGGATATTGCACTGGGTGAGTTGTAATGCTTTACCTCGCACGATGATTTTGAATAAACCTAGAAAAATGAAAGTTACATGATATTTTTTAATTCTAAAACTATGACCCCCAAAGTGCGGAATGTGCGCTCCAAGGTGCAGGTTAGTAATTTTTGCAGTCGGTTTCCATGAACAGCCTGACTAATTTGGCATTTTAACCAAACGCTGTTTTTTGGTTCAGAATTTTTATTGGTATATCATGCGAGGTGTGGCCCAATGGAAGCAGTTTTAAATTATCAGGTATTATGAGTTTGTAAATTTCTGTGTAAACGATTACATCGAATATGGACAATGCCGTCGCTGTCGAAATAGATGCGATTCTGGCATGGAATGAAGTAGTGTTCCCCGGATCCCACACGGCTGTGGCGGAGGCACTTGCCGGTCCTGCTCTGTCGAGAGAGCGTCAACGACATTCAGAAGGCAGATGAATCAGACAGGTATGTCACGTTCGGCTGAAAAAGCGATGGATCCCGAAACGCTGGCCGAACTGATGGTGTCGGAGGAGAACCTGCCGATGGCCGAAAATAAGTCGCGTCCAATATTCAGAAGCGATGCTCTGGAACTGGTGCGGCGAATATCGTGCGTATAAGGAGACCCCTTTCGCGGGTTTTTTAATCAACCGCCTGTCAAATACCCCATCCGGCCGAAGGCAGGTTTGGGCGGGTCATTTGAGGCGACACTTTCACAGGAGGGAAAATTATGTCAACAGTCAAAGATCTCGAAAAGATGTTGAGTACAGGAAGCATTAGCCGGCGGGAATTTTTAGCACGCGTATCGGCGATCGGGTTCACCGCAGCGGTAGCCCCTGCATTTTTGCCTTTAACAGCCCGGGCTGACACGCCGCGGAAAGGCGGCAGGCTGAGAGTGGGGTGCACTGGCGGATCGACCACGGATTCCTTAGATCCTGGATTGCTCACCTCCAACATGAACCAGTGGCTGAACTATGTATTCCGGAACAGTCTTGTGGAAGTCGACCACAACTTCAACGTAGTTCCCGAACTGGCCGTCAGCTGGGAAGCGAGTCCTGATGCAGCCACATGGACGTTCGAGCTTCGCAAGGGCGTTGAATTTCACAACGGTAAGACTTTCGATTCCACCGATGTTGTTGAATCTATCAACCACCACCGGAAGAAAGGTTCAAAGTCTGCCGCCAAAAGCCTTATCAAAGAGATCAAAGACATCAAAGCCGACGGCAAGTACAGGGTAATTTTTACCTTGGAAAGCGGCAGCGCAGATTTCCCTTTTACTATAAGCGACTATCATCTGACCATATTTCCGGCGGGTACGACAGATGCCGATTGGTCCAAAGGTGTTGGTACAGGTCCTTACATTCTCCAGAATTTCGAGCCGGGGGTACGTTCGATGGCCAAACGAAACCCGAATTATTGGAAAGAGGGGCTCCCCCACTTCGATGAGGTGGAGACGCTGTCGATCATTGACGTCAACGCGAGAACCGTCGCCCTGAAAACCGGTCAGATCGACTTGATGGACCGCTGTGATCGAAAAACGGTTCATTTTCTTGAAAAAACTCCCGGCCTTAACGTTTTTGCGGTGAGCGGAATCATGCATTACTCGCTCCCGATGCGCTGCGACATGGCACCTTTCGACAACAACGATGTTCGTCTGGCGCTGAAATACGCCATCGATCGTGAAGAGATGGTTAAAAAGATTTTGCACGGCTACGGAACGGTGGGCAATGACATCCCCATTGCGTCGAGCCAGCGCTACTATGCCAAGGATTTACCCCAAAGAAAGTACGATCCCGACAAAGCGAAATATTATCTTAAAAGGGCCGGTTTGGAAAACCACGAATTCCAACTGCATGCGGCCGATGCCGCTTTTCTTGGGGCGGTTGATGCCGCTATTCTTTATAAGGAGCAAGCTGCCAAGGCAGGGATCAAGATCAATGTCGTGCGCGAGCCGGATGACGGTTACTGGAGTAATGTCTGGCTGAAGAAAAAGTGGTGCATGTGCTATTGGGGCGGCCGCATCACCCAAGACATGATGTTTACCACGGCATATGCCGCCGGTGCGAACTGGAACGACTCGTTCTGGAATAATGCAAGGTTTAACAAGCTTCTCATAGAAGCCCGTGGCGAGTTGAACGATGAGAAACGTCGTGAAATGTATGTGGAAATGCAGACCCTTGTCCATGACGATGGCGGTGTCATCGTGCCGATGTTCGCCCAGCTTGTTTTTGCGGCATCGGATAAACTTGCGCACAACAACGAAATTGCCGGCAATATGTATTTTGACGGGAATAGGCTTTGTGAGAAATGGTGGTTTAAAGCGTAGATATAAAATTAATGGTATGCCGGCCACACGTTGTTTAAAAACCGTATGCAACGCACGTGAAATCTAGGGTTTTCCGAACACCCCCCGCAGGGCGTTCGGAAAACTTTATTTTTTTCATTCATCGGGGCCGACTCTTTGGCCGGTGATTCTGTCGGAAGGCAGAGCCAATGATGCTTCAAGGGCTGAAAAGTCTTTGTGACGGAAACCCCGGACCCTTATTTTTAAGGGTCCGGTGAATATTATAGTGGACCCCAAAAACGGCACTGGTTCAGTTTAATAGTTAAACACAACTTATCGAAATCAAACTAAATAT
>CAZFXX010000407.1:0-2656 GCA_964522985.1 uncultured Desulfobacteraceae bacterium | reverse complement strand
GGAAAGATTAAAATGATAATCGCTTCTTTGAGGATCAAGCTTGATTGCTTTTTTAAAAAATTCAACCGCAGCTCTGTCGTTTCCGTAAGCAGCTACCAGTTCGCCCTTTTCAGACCAGTATACCGGATCTTTTTCCGTATATTGCGGTTTTGCCGACGATTGATCGGCCTTACCGGTGGATTCGGTTTCCAGACCGGTCTGACCCGGTTTTCTGTCCTTTAAACCGGGGGACGGGGCCGCCAGGGCTTTTTTAAAACCGGCCATCATATTTTTAATATCATCCAGCCTAAAAGATGTGAGCGTATCGATCCGGCTGATTTTAACAACGACATCCAGGTCTGAATCAATGGACGGGCAAACAGCAGGGCCTGCGAGGACAACGGCCAGGAGTATAATACAAAAAAAACCTATAATGTTGGATTTCATCATTTTCTCCTATCTGAAAAAAACGCCGACCCAAAGGAGATTGCTTACCTGCATGCAGGTGAGCGTATACCTGCACGAAACCTCAACACTCAGCCATCAGAACTCACTTAAAGCCCCATATCTTCATTGATTAAAACCACTTTGACCCGGTTTTTGGGAAATGACTTTTCGGTAATGGTCCAGGTATTACAAATACGGTCAGGGCTGCTGCATTCAGAGCATACAGATGTCTTTGCACAGGGGGTTTCCATGTCCAGGCGCATGGCATTGGTCGGTGCGCTGTAGTTTATAATACGAAACATGGCATCATCTATATCCCCCACAATTTTATTGCGTCCCACCAGAATAATAACATTTTTGGGGCCAAAGGTGATCCCAGCGATACGATTTCCCACCATATCCAGGTTGACCAGCTGACCGGCTTCGGTGACCGCATTGGTTCCGGTTATGAAGAGATCGGCGCCAAGGGCTTTCCGGCGACGTCTGGATTTCTCATCCGGTGTTGCGGCTGTGTCGTAGGTGTCCAGTATATTTAAGTCAGGCCGATTTTTTAAATTGTCGTACAATCCCGAGTCTATAAATGTTCTAGAGCCACCCCAGGAAACGGTGACCGGTTTCAAATTCGGCAGGATCTCTTCTAAAACAATCCGTGCGGCGTCAGCACCCGATTTTACTAAAAAAACCTCAAAATTATTTTTTTCAAGGGCAGCCATCAGGGACTTGAGTCGAATCTGCCAGTAGCTATCGACAGGATTTTCCATAAAACGCTCCTTATCACAATGGGTACGGATAGCAGAAATGATGATCTTGTACCATTTCTTAAGGCTATAGATCAAGTCCTGTATTCAGGATAGTGGCACTTATGGATAAAATTATTTTAAATCTAGGGAAACGCATATTCGAAGACTGAACATTCAAGGAAGGGGGAGTAATAATTTAGCCCCTCGCTGTTTCATGTGGGTAAAATCGACTCGATAAAGCCCCGGGATACTGTACTGTATCCCGGGCTGACCCACTTGAAACAGCAAGAAAGCCTTATTTATTCTAATAGGCTTACTCTTGAAATCCGCAACGTTGCATGGCAACGGCTTCCGCGGCTTTAATCAACGGGTAAGCTGTCGGAGGACCGGTTAAAAAGGGCTGGGTGCCGATCTGGAATGTAAGCAGGGAGCAAACCGTCATTCTGTTTTGAATCATAAGCCCGATCATGTTGGTCAATTCACCCGTGCTTCTACCACCGATAACTTCTCCGCCGAGAATAACCCCGGATCTGCGACCGGCAATTAATTTTATAATCTGCTTATTCGTTTCAGGTAAAGTCTCCGGATGTTTATCCACCCCTTCAAAGGTTCCGGTAACCACATCAAATCCTCTTTCAACGGCCAGCGCTTCGGTAACCCCGGCAGCGCCGAAAGCGGTCTCACCGATACAAGTGCAAAAAATTGAAATATTTCCGTTAAAGGCCCTCAGGGATGACAGTTGGTACAGATTCATACCTGCGATTCTGGCTTCGGCACAGGCTGTTGATGCCAGCATGACACCCTTTAATGAGCGGGTAATGAAACTTTGTTTTTCAGCACAATCACCCACCGCAAAAAAATCTTTGTTGGCCGTCCGCAGATACTCATTGACCTCAATAAATCCCATTTCATTAATTTTAAGGCCGGCTGTCTGGGCCAGACAAACATTCGGACGATACCCGGTTGACAGGATCACGGCATCGGCATCAATGGTCTCTCCGTTGCTTAATACCACCTTTGATACTTTTTTATCACCGGTCAGCTCTTTTACCCGACTGTTGCTTCTTACATGAACCCCCCGGGCTTCAAGGGTCTCTTGGGCTTTGATGGCCAGCTCCCTATCAAAAGCAAGACTTAACACATACGGCAGCATTTCAACAATGGTGACATCCTTATTTGTCTTGTTGAGCTCGTCAGCAACCTCAACGCCGATAAAGCCACCGCCAAGGACAACAATCTTCTTGAACTGTTCCAGTTTTTGGCTGAATTGGTCTAGATATTTTTTACTTTTGGGAATGATAAACACATTTTCCAGATCAGCCCCTTTAAGCCAGCCCGGAACCGCAGGCTCTGATCCAGTGGCGATGACAACTTTTTCAAATTTGATTTCCGAACCATCGGCGGTTTTGCATACATTGTTTTCCTGGTCCAAAGATACCGCTTCGCCAATCTTGAGTTCAACCCCGGCGTTGGTTAACGCCGCATCGGGG
>CAZFXX010000406.1:0-2755 GCA_964522985.1 uncultured Desulfobacteraceae bacterium | reverse complement strand
TAAATTGAAAAAAAGTGTATACTTGTAAATGAAAGATTCTAAACGGCAGATATCTTAATTCTACTTTGTCACATTATAGAGAAGCACTTTCATATTCAGATTCCAATTGTTTTCGGTAAGCGAACTCAATGGAATCGCGGCGCTTCTTGTGACGGATTTTTATTTGCCTTATGATTTTTTTTGCCCCGATCTCGCGTCTCACGATTATATGCCAGCAGTTGGCGTTGGGTTCAATCTCATCCCAGAGCCAAACGCGTTTATGAAGAATATCAACCAGTAATTTGCCTTTGGTTGTATCGCGGACATAGGTTCTTTGCCATCTGTTATCAGGTTGTTGCTCAGCCCATTCATCAGCCCGAACAGGCGTTTTTTGCGTTTTTAATTTTGTAGGCGGACGGCCTTTCCCCGGGCTTGCCGGTGGAATCACAGGCCTGGGATCATCAAGATAAATACGCTGGTCTTTGTGGACATCCACCATGAAGATCTCATGCATCTGATCCAAAGCTCGTAAGAAGGATGGATCTTCACCATATAGTCCGTCTGCCCCGACCCATTCGAACTCGACATCTTGTAGGCGAGATTGGATGACCAATTGTAAGGCAAGATCGTGTTTACGGTGAAATTCGATATGTTCCTGGGGAACCCCAGCTTCTACACATCTTTCTTCATCGTCGACCCAAGCCTTAGGCAGTGCCTGACCGAAAAGTGAGAAACGCTTTAAATTTCGATAGATTAGGCTTTAAAAAGTAAAACGAAAATTTTTATCCGGATGTATTTTTTACTTGCATTCGGGAGTCGTCGTCGATAGTTATGATATTGAAAAAACAAAACAAAACGACATTGCAGATTTTTCAGAATTAGCAGCTCAAACCCAAAATAAAAAATCCTCGTGGGAAAACCCTATGAGAAAAATCATCGAAAATCAACTCAAATTTGGCCAGGTGGACATTTCCAGCATTGAATTAAATTTGCGTTTTCGGGATGAAATCCCGCAATTATTGGGCGGCCTGCAAGCCATTTACGCTAATCGTGAAACCCGCAAGAAAGTATTTGCAATTTTGGAAAATATTATTCCTGATAATACTGATGCCGGAAATGGCAGACCCGGCATGGAGTTGTGGTCGATTTTGGTGTTGGGCGCACTGCGCCTGAACTGCAACTGGGATTACGATAAAGTGTTGGAAATCGCCAACAACCATAAAACAGTGCGTGATTTTTTAGGCCATACCATTTATGAGTTTGATCAAAGGTATGCTCTGCAGACGTTAAAAGATAATGTTTCGTTGCTCACCCCGCAGCATCTGGAGCAGATCAACCAGGTTGTGGTAAAGGCCGGGCATAAACTATTGGGCTATGACGGTCGGTCTTTAAAAGGCCGGTGCGATTCTTTCGTACTGGAAACAAATGTGCATTATCCTACAGATATCAATTTACTTTGGGATGCGATACGGAAAATCATTACGCTGACTGCTGCCGAATTCGATACGCAGGGAATTACCGAATGGCGCCAGAGCAAATATATTCTGCGTAAAATCAAAAAATTGTTTACTCGGGCACGCAGACTCAAACGGTCCAATTCAAAAAAAGAAGAGCGCAAGGCTGAAAAACAACAACAAATTATCCAGGCTCACCAGCAATATGTTGATTTTGTCCGACTTTATATTGAACGCGCTAGGTTCGATATAGATTTTTTAAAACGATCCGATATCGTCAACCTGGCTCAAGTGATGGTCATTGAACATTTTATAATGCATGCCGAGCGTCAGATCGATCAAATTTTGCGCAGAGGGGCCAATGGTGAAAAAATTACACACAGTGAAAAGGTATTCTCTTTGTTTGAAGAGCATACCGAATAGATCAGCAAAGGCAAAGCCGGTGTGCCCCAGGAATTGGGTTTAAAAGTTTGCATCCTCGAAGATCAATACGGTTTTATTCTCCACCATCATGTTATGGAGCATCAAACCGATGATCAAGTCGCGGTAGCCATGGTGGCCGATGCCAAGAAAAAGCATGGGGCCTTACCAGTTGCAGTTTTGATAAGGGGTTTCATAGCCCCAAGAACCAACAAGATCTTAAACCATTGTTGGATCAAGTGGTACTTCCTCGAAAAGGCCGGCTATCTGAAAAGACCAGAAAAATAGAATATTCAGAGGATTTTATTCAGGCACGGCATAAGCATTCGGCGGTTGACTCGGCAATAAACGCACTGGAGAATCACGGCTTGGATCGTTTCCGCGATCATGGCTTTAAGGGCTTTAAACGATATGTTGGGTTAGCGGTATTATCTCGAAACCTTCAAATACTAGGCGCTAAACTGCAAAAGCGGGCTCTGAAAAAATTGCAGCGTCATAAAAATGCAGCAGCAGTTTCATATCGGTTAGCTGCATAGCGCGGTTAACCAGGATATAAAAAATTGAGAGAAGAACAAACAGGAGAACTGTTTTTTAAATAGGCCATTACCGTGCAAAGAAGTAAAGAGTTTTCTTTTTTTGCAATATAAATATCAATCAGTTAATGAAGAATATTTGAGAGGCGCCCAAGCCAACCCGGAACAAAGGTTTCCGTTCAGGCACTAGGTAGAAACAACCTGTGACCAATGGGAACCGCATGTTCTTTGAAATTCAAAACGGTAAAAACGCCAGTCTGGCAATTGTCGACTTTGTCAAGCTGGCCACACCATTGCCGGGAGACACCGACCGGCTTGTCTCCCTTCTTGGGGGTGCCGGTTTCGTCGATAAGCAAACAGCTATCGTTT
>CAZFXX010000405.1:0-2758 GCA_964522985.1 uncultured Desulfobacteraceae bacterium | reverse complement strand
CCGTCTCCTTGATTAACCATTGTGTCAATGCGTTATTATAGGAAAGTCCAGCGATATACGTCAATGAGCAGTTTCTTTATTTTCCCTCGCCCGTATCGCTTCCAGGTTCTTTAGAATTGTTTTGGCTTTTTTTATCAAACTGGCCGTTCGTTTGTAATGGGGATCAAGGGCCATCACCATTTCAAACTCTGCGATAGCCACCAGAAGTTGTTCATTACCAAAGTGCTGTATACCCTTCTTGTAATGATTCGCCTTGTATAAACCTTCCCCCTTGAGGATGCCTTGGCGGCAAGCCTCGCATGTTTTATTATATCGCAGCGCTTCCCTGAATTGATTTATAGCCGCCAGGTGCTCGTTTCGATCAAGTCGTTCTCCGGCTGCCTGCAGGTGCAGCCTGTAAAGGTAATCTACAGCAATCGCATTATCCGGGTAAGCCCTCAAAGCCTTTTCAAATTCCAGGATCGCTTCCTGATATCTCTGCTTCCGAAAAAGAGTGGCCCCCAAATCCAGATACAAAACAAGTTGATCCTCTTTATTGTCCTGTTCGATTTCCCATAAGTATTCCGCCGGATCTCTCAGAGAGGGGGCGGGAGGCATCTGAACATCGGTCTTGAGACCGAGGGGGGAGGGCCGGAAGGCAACACCTTCTATTTCCGGGATCTTGAGCGTGTCCCCAACCTTTATTATAGTGGCATCGCTGATTTGGTTGTATTTGGCAATAAGGGGAAATTTTTTAAAATCCCCATAATAAAGATCTGCCACCATTGCCAGATTCTCACCTGGCTTGATTTTATGCAGGATATAGCGCTTGATTTCGAACCGTTCCCGCTTTATCAGCATTTTTAAAGCTTTCGGATATTCCGGCCGCAGTCGCAATGCCGCTAAAAACTTTTTTTCGGCCGCGCTGTATTTTCCCTGCTGCAGCAAGGACAAACCTTTTTGATAGTGGGCGTCGGCTGAATGCCCAAGTGCTTTTTGAATACGCTCATGCCCCATAAGGGCTTCCGGGTTGGAAGGGCTTACCGTCAGCGCCAGCTTATACTGCTTTAACGCAGCTACCAGATCTCCCTTATCCTCACAAATGATGGCCTGATGAAGAAATTCTCCCAGATATTTTTCTACAAGAGATGCCGCTGATTCCTGGTCGTTTTTTTGAATCGTGGCACACCCGCCGGCAAACAGCAATGCCAGTATTGTCAGGATAGATATAGCAATTTTGGCGGTCATTTTGTTACTCAAATGATAACCTGTGGAATGTATTTAGTCGAGAAATGAAGTATTCCAAATTTGTTTTGAGGATCTGGGTCCGCTTAAGGATCATCGGATCGGCAAAGAAGGGGTTACTGCCGCTTTTCACAGTAAACCCCAATGTGTAGCCCGCTTGTTTGCACAGCCTAAGAATTTTCGAATTATATCTACCGTAGGGAAAGGCCATATAAATGGTATCTTGGTCGAGCCGGTCATCTATAATCGCTTTGGAACGAATGATTTCGTTGTTGATCCGTTCAAGATAGGCCCCATCGCTCTCTCCCTTTTCCTGTTTCGTCAGGTCGCTGTGGGAAACGCTGTGGGAGCCGATTTCAAAGCCTTGGGCCTTAAGTTCCCGCAGCTGCTTCCAGTTGAGTGCATTTTTGCCATTTCCGATAAAATCCGTATACACAAACAATGTGGCCTTAAAATCGAACTTTTTCAGGATGGGATAGGCGATTTCATAGAAGGATTGATACCCGTCATCAAAACTGATAACCACCGACCGATCAGGAATTTCTCGCCGCTCATGAATGAAGTCGGAAAAATCTTTCAGGGTAATCACTCTGTATCCGTTAGCCTTCAGGTAGGCCATCTGTCGTTCAAACGCATCCTTGGAGATGCAAAGGGGCGTATTACATTTTTCCCGGAATCTATGGTAGCATAAAATCGGGACAACCTGATAACCGTCTGTTGAAAGGCCGCCATTTTTGGGATCTTTCAGTGGAATGACGATGCGCTGCCCTTTTTGAAAGGGAATGCCCATGTTTTCATCTTCGATTGCCCACGCTATCCGAGAGTCCCCCAGATAGGCTGCCGCGAGCATGGCAGTTGTCTCATTGCCCGTCAATCGGTAAACAATGTAGTCGTCCGATTGAAACACGAGGCCCCGGAGCGTTTCCTTTTCTATGCCCATCGATTTAACGGATTTGAAAGCAGGGGGCAGCGACGTGCAGGCGGCCAGAAGCAGGAACCAAAGCGATATGAATCCACAGGCGGCGGCTTTAACGGTATTGAACTTTTTTCTGCTGAACACCATAAGAGACTGCCCTATATACTACCCTTTGTTTGAGGACAGGACATTAAAGATGAGGACCTGTTCTTTTCGCCCCCGAACCGACGCCCGGCCCCGGGTTTCGCTTTGGAAAAAGCGCTTGTCTTTAATTAAATCATAAGTGCTGCCGCTTATCAAGATCTCACCCCCTTTTGCAAGGGAGGTGAGTCTGGAAGCAACATTGACATTATCCCCGATAACGGTATATTCCATTCTCATCCGGGAGCCGAGGTTACCGGCCACCATGGCACCCGAATTTATCCCGATACCGACAAGAAGCGATTCTGCGTCTATTTTTTTGTCACGATTTAGCGCCAAAATTCTTTTTTTGATGTCAAGGGCTACTCGGACGGCATCTTCGGCATGACGGGAGTTGGACACCGGTGCGCCGAAGATCACCATCGCTTCATCTACGACAAACTTATTGATATGGCCGTTCTGGTTAATTGCGGCGTC
>CAZFXX010000404.1:0-2773 GCA_964522985.1 uncultured Desulfobacteraceae bacterium | reverse complement strand
GCACGGTTGTTTTTATCCTGCCCATATCCGTGGGGGTTCTGGGGCGGTTGTCCTTCCCGGATCTTGTCGGCAAACAGGCGGATCGGATTCTGCCCATGGTTCTGACCCTGATTTCCGGAGACTTCATGGCGGCCCTTGTTATGGCGGCCGGTCTGGCAGCCCTCATGTCCACCATGGATTCACAACTGCTGACGTTAAGTTCCATTTTTACCAGGGATATTCTTCCCTTGACCGGCAGGATCAAACGCGACGGCAGTGTTGCCGGTCGGATTTTTGTCATTTTTCTCAGCCTGGCCGGCCTGGCCCTGGCCTGGAAGCCACCTGCAACGATTCTGCAAATCGCCACCCAGACCTTTACCGGGCTGGCAGTACTTTTCCCCACGGTTGTTTTCGGACTTTATCTGAAAAAAGTGTTTCCCCTGGCAGCCATTCTTTCAATTTTTATCGGCGAAGGTGTGCTGCTGGTATTTTATTTCAAGTGGCTGCCCGCCGGGCCGTTCCTGCCGGTGATATGGGTGATGCTGGTTACTTTTACAGCCTATCTTGCCACCCATCTGGTTCTGCTATGGAAAGCGCGTAGTCTATCATTCAGGGTGCCGGGATGGTTTCTTGACCCCTATTTTTATCTGCTATCAGGAATTTTTATATTGGCAATGGATTTCTGGGCCTGGGAAAGCACTCGGCCGTTGTTTCTGGGAGTTCCGGGATGGATGACCTATTTTGTGGTTTTGTCGGCATTCCAGACCTTATTAATGGTATTGATGGTGCGCGGGGCAGGAGATCGGATAAGTTAATTAGTGCCTATTATTTGAAGGTTTCGAGACAATATCGTTAACGCAACAAAAATTAAATCTACTACCGGTGCCGTGCATGCCCTGGATGCACTGCCACACAAAGTTCCCCTGCATACGGCCGAAGCTTTTCTAACCAACATTTCAAGAAATGGGCCAGAAAATAGTCGAATCCATGGTAAAAATGATGCCCTACATGATAGACCCGGAAGTCCTGAATGCCCAGAAACGCCCCGCCGCGGCCATGATGAAGCAATAGGGTGGTGTGCAATGTCCTGGCGGCCCTGGCAACTCCGCCTTCCCGGGCCGTCACGTTGCTCAACCCGCATTTTTATCTGGACACGGTTATCCTGCTGGGCGGTGTGAGCAGCCAGTTTCACGGGGACAATCGGCTCTATTTCTGGGCCGGGGCCGTTTCCGCCGCTACTCTGTGGTTTATCAGCCTGAGCCTTGGGGGGCAGATGCTTGCGCCGTTATTCAAAAATGCTTTATTCGTCTCTATTGGATGCGTATATTTATTTTCACCGGAATGGTAGAACCTTGCAGATCGCACGGACAAAGCCCATGGTTTAATCAGTGTTTGGCCAAAAACTCATATACCTTTGAATAATCAGGTATTACCAACGATTTGTTCCTTTGAAGATCAGCCGTTAGCTGCTAGGCGTTAGCCATTAGCCAAAGGATTCCTTCATCATTTCGAGATAGAAGCCATACCTGTGTAAGCACAATAGATAGCGCCTACTGGGGCTGCTTGATGCCCAGCCGGATGATTTTTCGGCGCAGGGTGTTTTTATCAATCCCAAGTGCATTCGCGGTGGCAACCCGTTTCCAGAGATGCTGCTCAAGGGATTGCAATATGGCACGTTTTTCTATCTCTTGGAGCGTTAATCCCGGTAAAATGGGCTTGAAGGCCTCTGGTGGAAGCACGTGATCCGGAAGGCAGGAAATGCCGATCATCTCCTCCTGGCAAAGCACAAAGGCATGTTCAACGGCATTTTCCAGTTCCCGTATGTTTCCCGGCCAGTCATGAAGCATGAGTGCGGCCGTGGCCTTTTGTGAGATTCCGGCGATATGTTTGCCTGTATGATGGTTAAACCGTTCAATGAAATGGTGAACCAGGATGGCGATATCCTCTTTACGCGCTGCTAATGACGGCAGGGAAATTTTGACGATGTTGATGCGGTAATAGAGATCTTCCCTGAGTTTGCCCTTTTTTACAAACTTTTCAAGATCGTGATGGGTCGCCGTTATAATCCGGGCGTTGGTCCGCAACGAGTTGCTGGACCCTAATGGCTCGTATTTTTTTCTTGAAGCACCCGCAGAAGCCGCACCTGAATGACCGGCGAGATATCTCCGATTTCATCCAGCAGAAGCGTGCCGTTTTCTGCCTGGGCGAACCGGCCCTGTTTGTCTTTTTTGGCATCAGTGAAAGCGCCGGCCTTATATCCGAAAAGTTCAGATTCAACGAGTGTGTCCGGTAATGCCCCGCAGTTGACCGCAACAAAAGGACCCTTTTTGTGAAAGCTGTTGTTGTGAATGGCCCGTGCAATCAGCTCTTTCCCCGTACCACTGGCGCCTTTAATCAAAACCGTGCTGCTGCTCTGGGCGATCTGGGGCAGGATGGAGAAAATTCTGTGCATCTCAGGATTTTTACTGACGATATCCTCATAGGAGTGCTGTTTCAAAAGCTCTTTTCTGAGCTTGCGGATATCGGTCAGGTCCCTGAAGGTGACCACACCGCCGGTGATCTTTCCGGCGGCATCTTTTAATATGGCGGTTGTGGCGCTGACGGGAATCTTTTTCTTATCGGACCGGATGATGTAAATGGGCCGGTTTAAAATCGGTCTGCCGGTGTCCAGAGTTTCACCGACGACACAACTGCTTTCACATACGTTGCTGCGGAAGACTTCGAAGCATGAGCGGCCCATGGCCTCTATTTTTGGAATGCCGGTTATTTCTTCCACAGCATGGATGAAATAGGT
>CAZFXX010000403.1:0-2775 GCA_964522985.1 uncultured Desulfobacteraceae bacterium | reverse complement strand
TGATTTGTGAACGATTGGCCGTTACACTGATTCAGACCATTAGTTCACCATAAACAAAGCATGGAAATAATGAAGGGAAAACAATAATTTCTTTGTGTCCTGGTACAAAATATTTTTATTCATTCAAAAGTCGTCATATATACCCCGTAAGTACCCGTTGTCCTGTATCATGGGGAAATAGTGCTATAGGGCTCAGCAACAGCCTTCCTTATTCCAGATTTTTTATCCACAAATTTCACAAATTATCACCAATTAACTTGCCATATATGCGTCATTGACGTAAATATCAAAATGTTATTTATTAAAACACCGATTTTCACCAAATTAGTTGGTAGTGTAATCTGTAGTTGTAGTTCAAACCTGGCGCCTTTGTGCGAAAATTATACAAAAAAAAACTGAAAAGCAATGTTTCACGCGAACGTGCCATCGCAAATGGCTTTATTTTTGGACACGGATTTGCTTGAACCTGCCCGCCTGGCATTGCGAAGGATTGATGGCAGGTTACCACGGATTTTGATTTTTTGGCAAACCCGGTCGTACATTCGGAGGATTCCCCTGTAAAAAAAAGTCAAGCAAGCGCCTTTTGTTTAACAAGGATAAAAAAGAATGAAAAAAGTAGAAATATCAAAAGACAGCATCATTAAAAAGACGGATGAGATCGTCGAAAGTGCTATTGACGGAGAAACTGTAATGATGAGTATTGAAAATGGAGAATATTATGGTTTGGATTCAGTTGGAAGCCATATATGGGAGCTTATACAATCTCCGATTAAGGTGTCTGAGCTTGTGGATACCCTACTGAAAAAATATAATGTCGATCACAATACCTGCGAAAGTGATGTGATGGAATTTTTAAATGAGTTGAATAATAATAAAATTTTAGTGGTGGAGAATTGACATTTTTGACTCAGCTACGAATTGACTGTTATGGGAATAGTTCATACCTGAAAAATCTATTTATAATATGCTACCGGTGCAGACGCTAATATATGTTTTTTTTATATTTTAATCGCAATAACAAAAAAAGTGTGGAAATTGACAGCGAGAAAGTCATTAAGGCTTTATATCCATTTATCACCCCTGACAAGAGCGGTCATTTTAAAAATGATCATTTGTTGATAGTGCAATGTGTCAATTGCAACACGGCCGCATCCACCTTGGAGCCTGCTCCTTTTATTCATTCTGCCGCAAAAATATCCATTGCCTCGTGGGCCAGGATCGATAACAGAGAGGAGTTGGGAGATAAGCTGGGCATTACACCCGCAGAAATAGCCCAAATTTGTGATTCTGAACTAATCGTAAAATCTTATTTGAAATGGGAAGAAGCATGCGTCGATCATCTCATTGGAGATTTTGTCTTTGCCCTTTATGATGAAAAACAACAAAAGGTGTTTTGCGGCAGGGACCATATGGGTGTCCGCCCTTTTTATTATTTTCTTTCTGATGATATTTTTGTTTGTGCAACCAGTCTCAGTGGTCTAATGCATATAAAAGGATTGCCCGTTAAGGTGAGAACTCAGTGGGTAGTGGAATACCTGACCGGGCTATCCATGAGTTTTGATATGACGCCCTATGAAGGAATCTATAAGCTTCCACCGGCCCATATGCTAACGGTCACCCCCGGCCGCCACAATTTGCGGCAGTATTTTAAGCTATCGGCAGATCCGGAACTTAAGCTGAAGGATTCCCGGGAATATGTGGATGCATATAGAGAACAGCTTGAAAAAGCCATAAAGTGCCGTTTGAACACCACTTATCCACTTGGCTCTGAATTGAGCGGCGGCTTGGATTCTTCCACCATCACTGCATATGGGGCAAAATTTTTTGATCAACCTTTAACGAATTTCCATACTTTTGCAATTGCCTTTATGGAGTTGGAACCTCAATACATACTCGCGGTGAGTCAGGCATACCGTTTGCCTCAGAATCATGTATTTGCAGGAACACAAAGTGGGAAGGATGGTATTTTTAATCGTTCCTTGAAAATTTTGGGTTATCCTGTGGAATATGGTAGTGCTATTTCCTACGAACAATTTTACAAATTGTCGGAAAAATTAAATATAAGAACTCTGCTCTCGGGTTTTGGCGGGGATGAATTTAGTACAACCATTCACGGTTATATGGTGCCATTGGAATTAATTATGAATGGGCAATATAAAGAACTTTATCAGACACTTTCAGGCAATGCGTTTTATCGGTTTTTGCGCTTTGCCAAGCTTTGGTTTCGAAAAACCAAAACTCGTAATTTTACCATACCTGAATATAATCCTAGATTTTTTGAGGCGTTCAAAAAACGATGGCCACACCAGATTATTCGGCAGGAACTTGTGAAAAAATACAATCTTGAGCCGCGATATTTTGATTTGGCAAGATTTGATGCCGCTTACACAGATTTAAAAAAATTTATTCTTGAGAATCGATGGGCACCCTTTGTTCCCACCCGTATGGAAAATTGTACGCTCATGGCTGCTGCAAGAAAAATTGAATATCGTTGGCCATTACTGGATGTAAGATTGATCAAACTTTTTTTAAGTATTCCTTCAAAGGAAAATTATTTCCGTGGAATGGGGCGATACCTTCACAGAAAAGCAATTGAAGGGATTGTGCCAGATCTTGTCACTTGGAAAAGAGGCAAAAACATGGGTAATCTTGTGGGGCAGGATGGCCCTATGATAGAAAATCAGGATGAACTATCTATCATGGAAATGTCTCCAATCTTGACAAAAATAATAGATATAGAAAAATATAGAAAGCAATTCGCAACAATAAAAAAAT
>CAZFXX010000402.1:0-2779 GCA_964522985.1 uncultured Desulfobacteraceae bacterium | reverse complement strand
CTACCCTTTCAGAATCGGCACCACCTCTTTTATCTATCCGGATCATTACACGCCCAATGTAAAGCTTCTCGGGTCGTACCTGGATGAGATCGAGCTGCTTATGTTCGAGAGTGCAATGCCGGAAAGTCTACCCGGGGAAGGGGAGATCAAAGAACTGGCCCGCCTGGCAAAAGCGCTGGATATCACCTATAATGTTCATCTGCCCACGGATGTCAGTTTTGGTCATCCGGATAAGAAAAAAAGGCGCGCGGCCGTGGATACCATCAAAAGGGTCATGGATCTGACGGCCATATTGTCTCCCTCCACCTGTACGCTTCATCTGTCCTATGACCGGCCGTCTGCAGATCCGGGATCCGTGGCCGACTGGCAATGTTTTGTCCATGAAAGTATGGGGCATCTGATTGATAAAGGGGTGCAGGGCCGATCGCTTTCCATTGAAACCCTGGATTATCCTTTTGAATGGGTAAAACCGGTTATATTGGATTTCGACCTTTCCGTGTGTCTGGATCTCGGTCATTTGATGATTTACGGCTATGACATGGAATCGACATTTGAGCAATATTCAGACCGGACCGCCGTCATCCACCTGCATGGCGTGGAAAACGGGCAGGACCATATTGCCCTGGACCGTCTTTCCGGAAAGCGGATGGATGCGGTGATGCGTATCCTCCAAAAATATCGCGGCACGGTTTCCCTTGAGGTTTTTTGTTTTGAATACCTGAAAAAGTCTTTGGCATTTCTCGAAAAGCATTGGCATCTTCGGCATCCTTCATAAGATTGACCCGGTCCACTGTGAGGGTGACGGCCCCCCAGTCCTGCTCGACGTGACCGGTGAGAATATAAGGCCGGTCAAGGTCCAGCATGTGGCAGAAACGCTTATAGGTTTTTGGGAAAAAAGTGGTTTCCACGATGCCGGTTTCATCTTCAAAGGTCAGAAATTCCATGGTGTCGCCGTGTCTGGTGCGAACTTTTTTGCCGGTGATGAGCCAGGCGGCCAGGTGTACCCGTTGACCGATCAGGGTCGGCAAAAGGGATGCCTTGACCGTATTGAGCTTTTGCAGGGCCACGGCATAAAGCGTCATGGGGTGACAGGCGCACAAAAAGCCGAGCACGGCAAATTCACGCCTGAGCCGGTCAAGCCGGTTATCCGGCGGCAGGGCCGGCGGGGAGATTTGGGTGGTTTCGCTGAAAAGGGGCCTTTGCACGGCCCCATGGGATGAGGGCGCCGGCCTGCGGGCCAGGTGCCACAGCAGTCCGGCCCGGCTGTTTTCTGTAGCAAATACATCCAGTGCCCCGCAAAGGATCAGGGCCCGGGTTTCTGCCTGGTCCGGGTGAACGCGCTTTAAAAAGTCTGAAAAGTCCACAAACTCTTTGCGGCAGCGCTCGGCAACAATGCGCTGTATGCTTTGGAAGGTCAGGCCCTTGACCGCCATCAGGCCTGTGCGCAGGGTTTTGCCTTGGCCAATCCAGTGAATATCACTGGTATGGATATCCGGCTCAAGGACTTTAATTCCCATTCGGTGCGCCTCGGAAACATAGGCAAAGGTGCTGTAAAAGCCACCCTGGTTACTGATGACCGCAGCCATGAATTCAGCCGGGTAATGCACCTTGAGCCAGGCGGCCTGGAACGATACCCGGGCATAGGACGCGCTGTGGGGTTTGCAGAAAGAATACCCGTCAAAACTCATCATCATATTCCAGATTTCAGATATTTTGGCATCGGGTATGCCTTTTGATCTGGCGTCGTCAAAGAAAAGATCGCGCATGTCCCGCAGCCGGCGTTGCTGGTCTTTTTTAGAGATGATTTTGCGCAGGCCGTCGGCATCGACATGGGAGAAACCGGCAATGGCAACAGCGACCCGGGATACATCCTCCTGAAAGACCATGATGCCGAAGGTCTCGTCCAGGATATCCGCCAGCAGCGGGTGAATCGGGGTCCACGCGCCGTCGTGCAACCGGCGGATATATTCCCGGATGAACTCATTGGCCGCCGGTCGGATAATGCTGCTGTGAACGACAAGATGTTCGAAATCACCGATGCCTGATTTCTGCTGCAGCAGGCGCATGGCCGGGCTTTCAATATAAAAACAACCCATGGTGCGGCCCTGAGACAGGGCTTTTTGGGTGGCACGATCTTTTTCAGGCTGCCAGGTAGTTTCATCGAAATGTATCTTGTTGGCGTGAACATTGGCCACGGCATCCCGGATCACCCCCAGGCTGCGGTTGCCCAGTAGGTCGATCTTGACCAGGCCGGCCGTCTCAGCGCTTTCTTTTTCCCACTGCATTACCGGAACCCCCTTGGGGGTTTGCTGGATTGGGACATAGGTGTCAATGGGATCCGGGGTAATGACCACACCGCCGGGATGCACGGACAGATAGCGCGGAATGCCCATGAGCTGCCGGGCCTGCGATAGTATCTGGGGCCAGGGCCGGGGAAGATCCAGGGCTTTGGCTTCCGGTTTTTTTCGTACCGGCGCCAAAAGATCGGTCGGCAATTCCAAAAGGTTTCGGAAGGAGGGCAATCGTCTGGTTATTTTGGTGATTTCTCCATCGGGCAGACCAAACACCTTGGCACTTTCACGGATTGCCATGCGCCCCTGGAAGAGAACGTGGCTGGCGACCATGGCGGCGTGCCCCTTATGGGTTTCAAAAACTTTATGCAGCACCGCATCCCGTTCATCCCAGGCAAAATCGACGTCTATGTCGGGGGGATCTTGACGCCCGGGATTTAAAAATCGTTCAAAGTACAGGTTGTGCCGGACCGGGCAGACATTGGTGA
>CAZFXX010000401.1:0-2789 GCA_964522985.1 uncultured Desulfobacteraceae bacterium | reverse complement strand
CCGACCCTCCCTGGCTGATAGCCAGATAATGCTGGTAGTTGCGAACGGCTTCAGCACGTTCCTTTTCCAACTGCCGGAGTTGGTGTTGCTGTACTTTTTCCGCTCGCTTACGTTCGGTGAGGTCCTCTACCAATTCGACAAAGCCGACCAACTTGCCCGTTTTGTCTTTAGTGAGCGTAAATGAAATCCGGGCAGGAAATCTTTCATCGTTCTTTCTGACCTTCTCGCCTTCATAGGAGAACCGCTCCTTTCCGACAACTTCAGAGACAATCTGCTCCAGGCCGCCTTTGTTGATGAATTCTTTGGGGAAAAAAATGTCGAACTGTTCCTTGCCGATCACCTCCTCCGGGGCATAGCCGTAAATCTGATGCGCCCCTTTGTTATAGGCGATGATATTGCCGTCGAAATCAGCGGCAATAATGGCATATCCGACAAGGCTGTCAAAGACCGTGGATACAAAATCAGTGCTTTCCCGCAGGTATTGTATTCTGTCTTGTATGAAACCGTTTTTATGAGTCATTTTTTTATTCCAACAATCAACAATCCAAAGGCTTTGCGCCTTATATTTCCTTTTTCATCCCCCCGATTGTGCTGACAACCACCCGGCCTGAATCCAGATGGAAATCAACATTTCTTCCATAATCCCCTCCGGTATCTTCACCGAGGATCGGTATCTTTTCTTTTTTCAGGAGCTGCTTTACGCTCTTTACATTTCTTCCGCCAATGGACGCTTCGTAATGCTCGCCATCGGCAAACATTTTTGCCCCGCCTGCGATCTTTGCGGCAATATCCCGCAGCGATGCCCCCTGGCGTGTCATTTCCGCCAAAAGGGCAGCGATCGCTGTGTCGGTATAATGATATGTTTCGTCAAGGAACATGTGTTCGCCTGCACTGGCGGAGTCTCTAGGACGACCCCCCGATAGGGTCGTCAGGACGATGGACGGAACTTGAGGTAAAGCGTCTTCATATCTCATGCCTTTTTTTCGTCTCTCATTTTTCGTCTCTCGTTCCCTTGCCGTGCTAAGCGGAAGGGTCGTCGTCCGTTGGCGGTTACCGGGTAGCAATATATGCGCAAATCCCCCTATATGCCTTTTGGCGTCGTACAGGGTGACAACGACGCAGGAGCCCAACCCGACGGAAGAAAAAACAACAGGCGCCTTTCTCACAACCCCCTTTCCTACAATGATCATGATTTTTTCAAGCGCCATAGAGCTTCTTGGCCTCCTTGATTGAATCCATCAGCGTTTTTATGGAATCTGAAGAAGGAATCATTAAAAAAAAGGTTTCCATGGGGGTTTTGTCTTCCGGGGACGTTAAATATTGGTTTGCAATCACAATAATTATTTTATCGGTCTGGCTGACCCCGGCAATGGTTTCATCCAAAATGGCCTGGACCATATCTTTCGCTAAAACCGGAACAGTATGATAGATGTTCAAATTGCAGAAGTCGTGTATTGCCGCAAGATATACACCGGCCATGATATTCCCGATTTCCGGTATAACCGAGTAGTCCTGGGTATCGGCTTTCTTCATTTTACGATCTATTGAAGTTTGCGCTAGCGCGACAAGCTGTTTTGTCTGATCAAAAGGGACAATGAAAAACATATCCCCCCGGATATCTCCCACCATATGCATCTTTGCGCAGGTTACCGGCATTGCAGGATCGCCGATGATAGAACTGGCTTTGGTGGTCGGAAGCACATGGATGGAAGGCTTGGACATATCAAATCGATGTGCGAGGATCTGCTCCAGGGCGGTTGCGGCGTTGCCCGATCCAATATTCATCATTTCTTCCAAATAATCTTTATACTCTTCCAATAAATATTTTTTAATCATGGTCACTGGCTCCTATTTTTTTAAACAGTTCGACGCCGAGTAATGCCGGGACATCCAGCAGCAGGGCAACGCTGCCGTCGGGCAAGATGGTGCCGCCTGAAAATCCCTTTAATCCCTGGGTTGCCGTGTCAAGGGGTTTGATAATATTTTCTATCTGGTCGATTACCGCATTTACACCCAGGGCAATGAATTTGTCCTCCCGGTAGATGATTACCGCAACGAGGGTTTTGTCCGCTTCACCCGTGTCGATATTCAACAAATCTTTTAGTTTTAGAAACGGAATGACTTCATTGCGGAGAATGAGGACTTGCCTGTTTTGGATATCTTTAATATTTTCCGGCCTGACTTCCAGTGTTTCAAGCACCATATCGGAAGGTATGACAAAGACATGCCGGCCGACCTCCACCATCAGGGTTTGCATGATTGCCGGGGAAATGGGAAGTATCAGAGAAAACCGCGTGCCGGCGCCCTTCTTGCTTGTTATCAACACTGTTCCGCCGTGTTTTTCCGTGGCGGTCTTTACGACATCCAGCCCCACGCCCCTTCCGGAAAGTCCTGTAATTTTAGACGCACTACTGAAGCCCGGCCTGAAAAGCAAGGCAAAGACAGACTTTTCCGGCATTGTTTTTGCTTCTTTTATGGTTGTATATCCTTTCGCCAGCGCGGCCTTCTTTACCGCTTCCGTGTCAATGCCGGCCCCGTCATCCTCAACCCCGATAATGATTTGATTTTCAGTCCGTGTTGCAGTCAGTTTGATGGTGCCTGCCCTTCTTTTTTTGTTCTGCTCGCGCAACTCGGGCGGTTCTATCCCATGGCCGATTGCATTGCGCAATAAATGGAGCAACGGTTCACCCATATCATCAAGCACGCTCTTGTCCAGTTCCGTCTCGCTACCCTTCGTAACAAGGTCAATCTCTTTATGTTTCTCCATGGCAATGTCCCTGACCATTCTC
>CAZFXX010000400.1:0-2792 GCA_964522985.1 uncultured Desulfobacteraceae bacterium | reverse complement strand
AAAAGACAAGAATAGAGTTTTATAATAGAATTTAGGAAAATTCTATTGTGAGTTCAACTGTGGGGTCGCTGACATATTCATCAAAACCGCTGGCGTAGCCTTTATTGTATTTGCTCTACAGGAGCTATGAGGCCAGAAAACCGGCCCCGCCTGCCAGTATATAGGACAGTGTTTACGGCAGCCATCCATATGCCGGATGGCGTCCATAGTCGGGTACATCTGTCGACGAGCTGTTGAAATTATCCACCATGATAACCGGCAGACCTCCAAGTAATTCCGGCATCTGATAATACTGGATGAATCTGTTCTACCGGAAATGACAATATCTTTTTGATAGTCAGGTTGTTTTTTAAGATCGTTCATCCCATCCGCTTCTGCGATCTGGTCCATCATAGTCCGAGGCATTATTCTGCCTTTGGTGTTTACCCGTTCTCTGGTCGTTTACGGAAAGAGGTTCCATTTGATTCATAATATATTCTCCCTAATTTAAACATTCAATATCGAACATCGGAGACGAAAATTGCTTTACGCTAAAATTTTATAATACAAGAAATGTGTTCGGTGTGTCAGTAGACTGAATTTACAAAGTATCTACTGCATTTTTAGACACAGGAACTCATAGAAAGATTCTGGCAGAAGCGATGCCATAGCGCGGATTGGACGGCTCCCCAGAAATCGAAAAACAGATCCGGGAATGTATTCTCGCCACCGTGACTGATGGTCCAAGCATCGAAGTCTTAATTGACGGATTAGAAGGACCAGAAACATTTCATAATTTTTCTGGTAGCGCACACGGATACCTTCTCTTGTGGAAAATTTAAATGTGGATGATTTCTCCTGATACGGTTCAATAAACCCGTCTTTTAATGCCTCGTCATAAATAGGCGTACCTGGGAAAAAAGCCAGATAGAAAATATTGATCATTGTATGCAGCGGCAGATCAACCAGGTAATCATAGGTTTGTATGATATCGTTTCTGGTTTCATAAGGGTTATCAATGATAAAGTCTAAAAGCAGATCAAGGTCGTGGGTTTTTTTATAAGGCACAATCTGGCGAACCGCTTCCCTGGTTTTTGACACTTTGACGTTTCGGGTAAACACATCATCAATAATTCGCTGGCTGCCGGACTGAACACCCATCTGGATGCATTTTAATCCGGCATCGAGCAGAGGTTCCATTTTTTCTTTGCGATAGGTGTTCGCGCTTGTTGTGATGATAAATGGAAGATCTATTTTTTGTTTATATTTTACAGCCAGATCTTCTATTTGGTTCATCGGTCGGGTGAAAAAATCATCATCGCTGAAAAAAAGGAGTTCAAAAAAATCAAGATGGTTTAACGTGTGTTCTAGTTCGCTGATAATGCGGTCAACACTTAAAAACCTCATGGAATTGCGGCCAAACAGGGTGATGTAGCGGCTGTTATTGCAGTATGAGCATCGGTTAGGGCAGCCGCGGGATGTGAGGAAAAAAAAAGTCGGTTTATTATAAGGATAATAGGCATGCCGTTTTCGGATAATTTCCTTGGTCATGGGAAATAGATCTCGGTCCAGCAGAAATTGATCTTTCAGGTCATAGTCATAATAAGGCAGGCTGTCCAAGTCACTAAATGGCGGCAGGGCCTCATTGACCACGAACGATCCGTTTATATTGAATGCCATATTCGGTGTATCCGTATAATCCTGATTGGTCTCCATTTTATTAACGAAATCGATCACTGCTTGGTCACCTTCGGAAAAGCATATGCCGTCCGCGTGACAAAGGCTGAGTTCAGGTACGGAGATACAGTGGGGACCGCCCCATATGACTTTCACGCCAGGATATTCAGCGTGAATAAATTCCGTCACCAAAATGGCCCGGGCGACATAACTGCTGTAAACAGCAATCATAACAAGGTCTGTATCGCCCAGAATATGACCCAATTGCCTGAGTTCATCTGCTTCATATATTGAAGAAGTGGTTCGTGATAGAAAAATAGTTTTAACGGTATGGCCGGCGCGTTTCAGCAGGGCGGAAATCAAGCGTGAACCGTCAGAGGACATGGTTCTGGACAGGTTGAAAAGAGTTATTTTCATTTTATGTCAGATCCAGTAATCGAAAGGATTTGAATTTTTTACGAAGCCGTCAAGTTTGATCATCGGGTTTCTAATAGCATTTTTTAAGCAGAGAGTAAAATGCAATTTTCGCGTATTATTGAATTGGGTTTTGAAATTGAGGGAAAATCTTGAACAGGAATTATTCAGGGGTTACAAATTTGACTTTCGTAAGCACGCCGAAATGATCAGACTGATAGGACGGCCATAGATTCATGCCCGGGGCATTGAGGTTGGGGATTATGTCGGAAACTTTATCTCCGACGACATCGCATGCCCCCTTTTATATGGGTATATTTTTAATGGCCGATTGGAAATGGCAATGTCTTTTTGCCGGTCAACGTGTTTCTCTTCTGTCTTTTCCGGTTCGCTCATCCCAGCCGCTCCGGCGATCCGGCCCATCATAGTCCGAGGCATTATGTTGTCTTCGATTTTTTCCCGTTCTTCGGTCGTTTCCGGAACGACGTTCCATGTGATTGTGAATATATTCTATCTGACTTTTTTCCCTGGGACACCGCTATATGATCAAGCTGTCAAAGACGGTTATACAGAACCCTTTGGGAAAAAGACATCCCGACTTAGATTTTTTACAAGACAGGGTGTGAAGGTCCGATATCAAAAAAACTATGAAATGTTTTTGATTCTTTTTATAAAGAAATTCAGGCTTCATTGTATTGATCATCAGTTTCGTTATCGAAGAT
>CAZFXX010000399.1:0-2816 GCA_964522985.1 uncultured Desulfobacteraceae bacterium | reverse complement strand
TGATGTGCTTCAAGGCAATGCTTCGACGTCACCGCAGACAATGATTGCCTGATTCTTATGATTTCGTCACCGGTTGCTTTTTGGGGGATTTACAGGTAAGAGACAGAGACAAGTGACACTTATTGTTCGCTTTTTCGCAAGAGGCATCCAATGAAAAAAATTATGCTTTTTTTATTTTGTTTATCGTTTCTTAATACCGGACTGGTTATGGCGGGTAATACCCCTAAATCCATTGCCGGATTTACCCTTGGAGATGTTCTCAGTAAATACAAGGATAAAATTGCCATTAACAGTACCTTGTGCGTTCGCTACCAGAGTTATCTTACTGAGGTCGAGACGATTGATCTGCCGGGATATAAAACTGGACTGATCTGCATCGGCAACTGCGAAAATCCGGGGAAAATTGTCCGCATTAAAATAAAGTATCGCAATTCTTCCAAAAAATTTTATGAGCTGTTGTTAAAAACGTACCGTATAAAATTTGGGAAACCCCTAGTGTGGAAGGGGGATGCCTTTGGTGTTATTTTTGCCTGGAAGTGGTCGTTTACCGATGAACAGGGCAATAAAATCAGCCTGACCCTCCAGCATAACAGTGAAGATTATGAAATGAAAATGGGCAATTCTGTGAAATTGACAATGACATCTGCTATTGAAAAAGAAAAAGCCTGTTATGAAGCTCAGGAAGAGGATAAATTAAAACGGTTGCCTGAACCCCCTCGGAAACAGACCCAGGATGTCCCGGACTGGGATATGCTCATTCCACGGTAGAAACGAGAAACCATGGAGATCAGGGAATACAAAGACAATGCGCCGAAAGGACCCGGCGGAGGCAGGAAGATTGCCTGGAATGGCGTGAGCTTTACGGCCCCTTTGGACTGGACGCCGGTTATAATAGAAAAAACGTATCTCCTATTTCAAAGAAACCAACACCCGATAATGGAAATCAAGTGGTTCAGGGGGGGAAAACTTTCCGTGAAAGCATCTCTTGGACAGCTTACCGCCGGTTTTTCAACGGTATCAAGCCCGCCTGCCAAGATACAAACTCCCGTTGAATGGGAACCTTATCTCGGTGCTTTTGAGAGCCATGCGTTTTCATGGAATGATGGCACAAGGCAGGCACTGGGCCTTGTGCTGCGTTGCAAAAAGTGTCGGGCAACCACATTGATTCAGTTTTTTGTACATACGGCAACCCCTCCCATTGATACCGGAAAACAAATTCTTAACAGATTTCAAGACCATGCCGATGACCATATCTGGTCTTTATTTGATTTTGAAGCGCAATTGCCGGCAGATTGTGTATTGGACTCATTTTTGTTTCAGGTGGGACGTTTTGAACTGAACTATGCGTCACCCGATCATAAGATTGCACTGTACCGGTTTGCCATGGCGCATGAAATTTTGAAGCATAAAACCCTTGAACAGATGGCACACGAGATATCTGCCGATGGTCCGTCCGCCCTTATGTTTACTGATAATGGGAGTGATGGGTGTCAGTGGCATTCGAAGAAACAGGGGCTTTGTGCAAAACTCACTGCCCGTTTGACCCGCAAACCTCTGGAAACGTGGGGCAGGCTCAGGCATGACCGGGACAACGATAAACTGCTTGCCGTATATACATCCGGAAATACCGTTGATCCGGTTAGATGCACAGATATAAGTACACGGTTTAAAATAATATAATTACCGTTATTCCGAATTTCTACAATGTTGCCGGACGGGGTATGCCGGCATTTAAAATGGGAAGTGACGTGGGTCTGATCCCCTGGGTTACGATTAAATGAAAAGAAACGATCATGTTTAAAAAGAAACCGCCCCAGCTCACCAAGGCAGAAGCCCTTGACCACATACCGGTTAAAAATCCAGAGGTGCGGGAGGCCCGGCAGGGCGACTATGTGCGGCTCAGCTATCCGCTGCCGGTCAGCCCACTGGTTCGCAGTATCGTTACGTTTTTTTCAAAGAGGCCGCCTGGGGTCGGTTTGAAAAAACTGGAGCTTGATGCCGTGGGAACCCATGTCTGGGATTTTATTGATGGACACCGGACGGTTGCCGAGCTGACGGTTGATTTTGCTGAAAAATTCGATATAACGCAATCGGAAGCAGAGGCCTCTGTGACAGCATTTTTACGGGATCTGGGCCGGCGAAGTCTGATCGCCATGCGGTAACTTCATTTCTCACAGGGCCGGACAGCGGCAGATACGCGGACTAGGGAATTTTTGAATATGTCGACTCCCAGGCTGAAAGGTCAGGAGGCAAGAGGGCTAAATGACTTTTGATCGCGCAACATTAAGCAAAGTACAACTTGATAAAGCATTAGCCGGGGCACGACGGCATCCCCATGGTGATATCCACAAGGGAAAGCTGGTTGTTTCGCCTGAAGCGTTTGAAACACCGGGAAGAGAAACCAACGTCTGTATCAGTCCTTTTTCCATCATTGACTGCACCGGGTCGATCCATGTCGGTCCATGGTGCATGATCGGCGCCCGCAGTCGAATTTATACCCATGCGCATATACACACAGGCAGAAAGCCTATGCTGGACGTTCAGGAGCAACACGGCGTTCTCTGGCAGGACAAATATATTGGCTCGGATGTATGGATTAATGATGGTGCAGTTGTCCTGTACCAGGTGACCCATATTCCCGACGGCGTCTTTTTAGGGGCCAGTGCCGTACTGACCAAAAACCCGGGCGCGTACGAAATATGGGCCGGCATCCCTGCACGGAAGGTCGGTACCCGCGAAGATGCCACTGACAAAGATATTGTTGAGCTTTTGAGTAAAAAACGGTATACTCTGCCCGAGTTTGATTCAAACTATTT
>CAZFXX010000398.1:0-2823 GCA_964522985.1 uncultured Desulfobacteraceae bacterium | reverse complement strand
CGGGGCGCTTCACTTGAAACAGCGGGGAAACGGACTGTGTCGTTCACTGGTTGCGTCCTTCGTGCTCCCGCAGATCTCATGGAACAGATCAGGCCAGTTTTTCGGCCCCACTGTATACCGCTTCGATGGTCAGCACAACTGCCCCGTGCCCGGGATTTTTTTTGTCCAGCCAATTGTTTTTCATATCATCATAAATATCGCCATCGGTAAAATAGGTCAGTGAGCCCTTGACCTGGAATGCTTTTTTCTCCTTTGTAATATAAAGAATGCTGGCTTTGGTTCCGGCCTTGATATTCTCCAGGGTTTTATGCAATATATTGTTAGCCACCACAATCTTATCATCACCGATTCTTTGTACACAACTCACATAAATTGTGTTGGGCGTTCCCATTTTATCCACCGTTGTAAATACGACGGGACCTTCATGCGCATCCCACGCTTTAATCGCAATTTCAGGTAATTTTGCCACCTTTACGCCTCCTTATCATTAGATTGTTTGTTATTTTATGGACAGCTCCAAGCTTATCCAACCGAAACAGTTATATATCACCTGCCCATAAAAAAGTGAAGCTTTTTTACCGGTTCACGGATCAACCGCTGGTTTACTTATCGTTGCAGCCAAATTTGTTTGCTTTTATCCCTGATTGTAGTAAAAACAGGGTTACGATTACCGGAGGCTGTTGAACCAGCCGAAACTTTTTTTGAGCGACACCCAACGATTATAAAAGCACGGATATTGATTTCAATGCGCTGTTTTTCTCCAACTGCACCCCGAAAATTGTAAGCAGCTGATTCATAGCTATATCTTCATGCTCTGCTAAAATAATCGTCAGGAGCAATATAATGAAAACCAGCATCTTTTTTTTATTTTTGTCATTGTTTTTCACCAGCGTGATACCGGTCTGTTCGCAATCAAAATCAGATTCACCGACAGAACAGAACGGCCAAAAAGCGTTGCTGATACAAGCTGTCATGTGTGAAGGGGTCCAACATTATGCCCCTGTAACTCCGGCTATAGTGTTTTCCATCGACAGCGGCAAAATTTCCTGTTTTACCGCATTTGACCCGGTACTGGAAAACATGTTTATCTATCACACTTGGTATCATCGGGGTCGAATGGTCACCCGAAAAAAATTATCTCTTAAATCACCGAAATGGTCCACCTTCAGCAGTATCGAGTTGCGTGCAATAGACAAAGGCCCCTGGATCATTGAGATCAGCGATCTGCGGGGCAATATTTTCAAAACATTACGTTTTAGCATCACGGATTGATAT
The DNA here is from genome assembly GCA_964522985.1 of uncultured Desulfobacteraceae bacterium. Taxonomy (GTDB): domain Bacteria; phylum Desulfobacterota; class Desulfobacteria; order Desulfobacterales; family 4572-123; genus 4572-123. The sequence goes on along the minus strand of CAZFXX010000398.1, from coordinate 1,548 downwards.
GCACTACGATTTTATTCTATTTTTAAACAGCATCCAGTGGCGGGACATCGTTGATATTGCCTTAAACAGTTATATTCTTTTCCGACTCTATGTCCTTTTCCGCGGGACCAATGTATTTCGGGTACTCACCGGTATCACCCTGCTCTGGATACTGCAGCGCATTGCCGCTGCCATAGGCCTTATTGTGACTAGCCTGGCCTTCCAGGGTATTATCGCGTTTGCCGCCCTCATTATTATCATTGTGTTTAAAGATGAAATCCGCAGTGTTTTACAGACCAAAAACTTAAAAAGCATTCTCTGGGGCCTGCATTATAAAACAATAAAAACGCCCATAGAGATCTTGATTGAAAGTATCTATGAATTATCGCGCCGACGCATTGGCGCACTACTTGTATTCCCGACGATTGAAGATTTAAAAGAGTTTACCCAAAGCGGTATCACCTGGAACGGGCAGATATCAAAAGAGATGATTCTCAGTATTTTCTGGCATGACAACCCGGTCCATGACGGCGCCGTGATCGTTAAAGGGGACCGCATTGCCGAAGTCGGGGTGATCCTTCCGCTGTCAAAACGAACGGACTTACCATCCTATTACGGAACGCGCCACCGGGCCGCTGCTGGCCTGGCCGAACAAACCGATGCCCTTGTCGTTGTTGTGTCCGAAGAACGCGGCAAGGTGGTGGTTGCCAGGGGAGACCGCATCATCGATATCCATGACAAACTGGAACTGGAACAAATTCTGAGAGATCATGTGGGGGTGTCGATGCTACCTGACGCATCCCGTAAAAAGGAAAATTTCCGCTTAGGACTCGCCGCTGTTCTATCCTTTTTTTTCGTTTCGGGCGTCTGGTTCAGTCTTGCACGTGGCCTTGAAACCCTGGGCACCCTTGAAATTCCCATCGAATATATGAACCGCACTCCCAAAATGCAAATTCTGGAGACCTCAATAAATGACGTGAGCCTGAACCTCAGCGGATCGGGAACCCTCATCAAATCCATCCGCCCCGAACTGGTCAACGTACGGCTGGACCTGAGCAAAGCAGTTGTCGGCACTAATACATTCACCATCACCCCGGAAAACATTACACTGCCACCCGGTGTACTATTAAAAAAAGTGACACCCCAGACAGTAAAAGTAACACTGGATGTTTCCATAGAAAAAAAATTGCCGATCCAGGCGGACTGGACCGGCAAGCTGCCTGAAGGCCTGACCCTTGAAAGCGTGACGATTACACCCGGAAAGGTCAAAATTATCGGTGCCAAAAATATTTTAAACAACATAACAACAATCTACACAGAAAAGATTCAACTGGACAATATTAAAAAATCAGGCGAAATAACGGTCAAACCGGCCTTGAGCCCTGCTTCACTAAAAGTCGATCCCGATTCAACAGACAAAATCACCCTGACCTATATTGTAAAACAAAGACCCCCTGCCGGTGATACAAAATAGTTTTGAATAGAAGCGAATTATGTGCGGCATCGCCAACTTTAAAAGTAAAAATCCGACCCCAGAGGGGCCGGCATTGGTTTAACCCCTGGAAGGGG
>CAZFXX010000397.1:0-2834 GCA_964522985.1 uncultured Desulfobacteraceae bacterium | reverse complement strand
GAAATTCAGTCGAACCTGATCAATGGCTACCGGATCCATGCATTCCTCCTTAAATAAGGTTAGTTAGGTCGAAGGTAGAAGGCTGAAGGTTGAAGGAATTCTGTCTATTTGGTGGGCACAGCCCACCCTACGATACCCTCTTAACTTACCACTCAACCCTTCCTACCCATCTTGTCAAACTCTTAGATCTTTCCCCAAAAAGCATGGGCGTAATTTAAAAAAGGCAGAGCGCAGCGAAACCACATTCATCATTCCGAATTCATCATTCATCATTCGCTTTCACCTTCAGCCTTCTACCTTCTACACCTTATACGCCCCCACATTCGCCAGAGCCATACTCCCGGGGCTTACGGTTGTGGGGTCGGTCATAACATTGATGCAGCATATTTTACCAGAGGCAAAGGCCGCTTCCAGGGCCGGCCGGATCTGTTCGGGTTTTTCTACAAAAAATCCCTTTCCGCCGATGGCCTCCACCATTTTATGATAATCCACCTTGCCGATAAGTGTGCCGGCTTCGATGGCGTGACCGATCCTGATTTCCTGGCTGTGCCGAATCATACCCCATCCAAGATCATTGCTGATCACCACTACAATGGTCAGCCCTTTGCGAATGGCATTCTCAAACTCCATGAAATTGAAACCGACAGAGCCGTCCCCGGTCAGCAGCAGGACCCTCTTTTCAGGATATCTCAATTTAGCGGCATTGGCATAGGGCAGACCCACTGCAAGGGAACCGAAAATACCATAATCCAGGTAATGGCCTGCCCTTTTTATAGTACGGGTCATCTCCATCCATATAGTAGTATCCCCGCCGTCAGCCACGACAATATCATCCTCCCTGCCCATAAAATCATCTATTTCACGGGCCAGACGCATCGGATGAATGGGCGTATTCGTGCTTTCCCAGTCGGCCTTGCTTGCTGCCTTTCCGACCTTGTCCGCCTCCCGAAGTGTGGTGATCCACCCGGAAAACTTTCTTTTCAATTCATCTGACAGGCCTTTGGCATCCAGGATATCATTGCACTCGGTTAAAAAGGCCTGCAGATCGCTCACCACCGGGAGATCGACGGACCGGTTTCGACCGATCTCTTCAGCGTGGATGTCCACTTGAATTATTTTTGCAGCCGGGTTTAAGATATCGCCGAACATGTAGTAAAGTGAAATCCGGGTGCCCAGCACAACCACCAGATCCGTTTCAAGAAAGGCGGCAAAAGCAGGGCCGGGTCTTATGATTAGGGAACTTTCAAAGCATAAGGGATGTGTATTCGGGATCGTTCCTCTGCCTGAAAGTGACGTAAAGACAGGCAGGGAACTTTTTTCGATAAAAGAGACAAGATCTGTTTCCGCTTCTGCCTGCCATATGCCGGTGCCCGCAATCACGACGGGTTTTTCACTGTTGCGAATCATTTCAATGGCCCTTTCTGCGCCCTGACGATCCACCGGTTTTGACGTAACAACGGTTTGCATTTTTTTAACTGTCTCTTCTTCAACAGCGCTGTTAAGTACATCCACGGGAAACTCCAGATAAACGGGTCCGGGGCGGCCGCTGGTCGCGATTCGAAACGCCATATCGACATACTCCCGGGCCCTTTCGGTTTTCTGACAGACAAGGGTCTTTTTCACCATGGGAGAAATGACCGGTTCCTGAATCATGTCCTGAAGATCCAGCTTCTCCTTATGATCCAGGCCCACGCAGCCCGCAATCAGCACAAGGGGCGTATTTGAAAAAAAGGCACTCGCAACACCGGTGAGTGCGTTAGTAAACCCGGGCCCGGCTGTCACCATGGCCACACCGGGCTTTCGGGTCAGTTTACCCCAGGCCTCGGCCATAAACAGGGCAGCCTGTTCGTGACGTGTATCGAACAGCTTGATTTCAGTTTCCTCAAGGTATTGGTAAATCGGCGTAATATGCCCGCCACTTAAAGTAAAAATGTATTCTATCTGTTTTTCAACCAATGCCTCTGCTACAATTTGCCCGCCAGTTATCGTCGCCATGCCGTATTCTCCTTGTTATAATTCCATGAGCTGCCCGCCGGTAATATTAATCGCCTGACCGGTCATATAAGAAGACTGCTTTGATGCCAGAAATGCCACCAGACAGGCCACTTCCGAAGGAGACCCGATTCGCCCCATGGGAATCTCCTCACACATCTTTTGTCTGCGATCTTCAATGGTTGTTTCAAAAAACTGGGCTTCCAGGCCAAACCGCCAGTTTTCAAGGTCTGTATCCACCTGCCCCGGACAAATGGCATTCACCCGAATTTTAAGACCAGCCAGTTCTTTTGCCATCACCTTTGTCAGCATAATCACGCCGGCCTTGGCCACGGCATAGGCCCCGTTAAAAAGCGGCGGCACCTTGCCGGCCCGGGAGGCGGTATTGATGATAACGCCGGGTTCTCCCATCATCATGGGCATCACGGCCCGGGTCATCCGGAAAACACCATGCAGGTTCACATCAATGGTTTTCATCCATGCCTCTTCATCATAGGTATGGACGGCATTGGGCACCCCAAAAGACGCCCCGGCATTGTTGCACAGCACATCAATATGATCATGTTTGGTCTCCACCTCGTCGAGCATCTTTCGGATGGAATCATTGCGGGTGACATCCACATTGACCGCCATTGCATCAATATCCCATGTCTTTCTCAACTCATCGGCAATATCGGCCATCTCATTGGAAGTGCCCGTTTTGATCTGTTGATCTTCAACCGGGATATCCCCCAGGTCCGTGATGATGACATTCATGCCAATGGAAGCCAGTTTGCGGGAAATGGCATACCCGATTCCGCTGCGCTTGCCCGAACCGGATACAAGGGCTGTTTTGCCTTTAA
>CAZFXX010000396.1:0-2844 GCA_964522985.1 uncultured Desulfobacteraceae bacterium | reverse complement strand
TGGGTATTGGCGTTGGAGGAACATACGGAGTAGGAGTTACGGTTGGGGTCGGAACGGCTCCTTCCATACAGAGATGGAGTTCCCAGTTGGAAATATTTCCGGTGTTGGATCCATTATTATTATAGACCATCAAATCCCAGGTCCCAGCAGAACCGCTCCCATCAAAACCGGCCAGATCCTCCACCGGATGATAGATCCCCAAATATGGTGCTATTCCGTCTTTTATCAGGTTTCCCGCACCATCATCAAAGTGGGTCTGATACATAATATGATCGCTCAGATCCCCGACCTGGAAAAGCGCGATATCAGCCCCCCCTGGATTGACGAGATAGATACCAATATCGGACAGACTTGCGCTGCATTCAGTGGTAACCCAGACATCAACATCGGTGATGACACCCGAATGCCCCACGAATATCCCCGAAGAAGCGGCGGTGACACCAGTCCAGGCTATCCCGCCGCCGGTATAGTCCCAGCACTCTGTAATCGGAATAGTTGTGGGAGTAGGAGTGATCACTCCGGGAGGATTTGTGGCCGTCGGGATGGGTGATATGTATGGACAAATCCCAATCGCCCATTCGTTCATATATGCAATTCCTGGATCTGCAATTGTACCAACAAAATCATTATATACCAAAAGTTGCCAAACCCCAGCAATATCCTCCCCGTTGAAGTCAGAGAGATTACCGGTAGGATGAAAATTACCAACATAAGGCCCCAAACCATCGATAATATTGGTGGTGGAAGAATCATCAAACCAGGTTCCGGCCAGGGCATGTTCTGAAAGCTGATGCTTCTCAAAAAGAGCCACCACCTTCTCTTGTGGAGAAATCAGATATATCCCAATATTATCAAGGTCATTTGCTCCGATCACCCAGAAACTCTCTACATTGACCTCTATCTTCTTCACTATGTGTGTATCAGTAAATGTAATCCACCCGGAGTTCACAGCAGGGGCATTTATATTAAAAGGTGCCCCTTGTTTGAGGGGACAGTGACCAGAGGGAGTTGGGGCGGGTGTAGGCGTTGGAGGTATAACTTCATTTATAAAAAGCGACCAGTCCGTAACTTCACCGGCGTTGCTGGTGCTGAGCGCGTTGTTATAAACGGCAAGGGTCCAGATACCTGTCATTGTCTGTCCATTGAAAGCGGAAAAATTTTCGACCGGTCGGTATGGACCCGGATAAGGAGGAATCCCGTCGGTAATAGATACTGAAGCACTGTCTATAAAATGAGTAAGGTAAAGATTCTTGCCGCTTATTTTATTCGTTGATGTATCAAAGAGATATCTAGTGGTCCCTGACGGAGAGGTCAGCATCATGGCATTGTTATCGAAACCCATATAAGTTTCAGCATCGGCAATATATACACTGATACTGGTCACTATGCCGACGTCCGGGACATTAACATCATTTGTATAAAGGCCATATGCCGGCCACGGCAAAGGTACCCCAGGATATTCCGTTGCCAGGACGGGGTCGGATAAACAGGCGAATAACAGAACCGCTATTGAAAATATTACATATCGTATAAACCGGGGCAGCTTCATTTTGTCCCCTCCTGAATCGTCTTTTTGTAATTCGTTTAGCTACTGAACTTTCTTTCTTCTACCTTATGAATTTTATCTATAACACCCCTGTGGGAGGGCTTTTTAAGCCCGATTGCCTATTCCTTGGATCGAGGTTGTCCGTCATTCTGCCTGATCTACGAAAAACCTCACTCCCACTTCTCTTAACCCGGCTCCTATGCCAAAGCGACAACTTTAGGCAATTTAGCGCACTTAAGGCACTTTTTTTATCGGGTAACGGGAATATCGTATTGTTGCCCGAAATACACCCGGGTAACAGCACGGATCGCCCAGAGGCCGGAGGCGCCGCGAAAGACCCCAATTTCATCCCTCCCGATCCCTCTATAGGCCGCCGGAACCGGGGTATCATCGGAAGCGCCGAAGTAATACCGGCTATAGTCATAGACCGCCCAGAGACCGGCGGATTTCCGGAAGATTGCGATATCATCACCGGGTAATTCGTCATAGTGAGCCGGGACCGGGGTGTCACTTGAGCCGCCGAAGTAGATTCGTTGGAGATCACGGATCGCCCAGAGGCCGGTCGAGGGACGGAAGATCGCGGCCTCATGCATACCGGGAAGCATACTGTTGTAATCCCCGGGGACAGGAATATCGTCCGGCATACCATAATAGAATCGGCTCAGACCCCCGACCGCCCAGAGACCGGAACTACCCCGGAAGACGGCGATATCATCCTTCCCGTCTCCGTCATAGTCCGCCGGGACCGGTATATCATTCTCATCCCCGAAATAAACCCTGGTCACATTCCGGACCGACCATAACGCTGTCTCTGGACGGAAGATAGAGATATCGGTGGCTCCATCACCGTCGTAGTCCCCCGGGACCGGATAGTCGCCGGAAGTGCCAAAGTAAACCCGGGTCTGATTTCGGATCGCCCAGAGACCGGTTGCCCAGCGGAAGACGGCGATATCCGAGGTCCCGTCACCGTTGTAATCGCCTGATCCCATTACCAACCGATCCGGCATGGATACCCCCCGGTCCGGCCGGGAGACAACCAGCGCGTAGGGCTGTGGCCCATAAGGAATATTATAACCTCTGACGGAGATGGCATAGTTTCCGGGAACCGGATAATCAATATCTATACCTACCGTGTTGTTGGTCCGGTCGTATAGTGTGGGGTAGCTGACCACTGCCCGGAAAAGGTAGTCATAGGTGGTCCATTTAGTCCACTTTGGCATCTCCATATACTCCCAGCTTCTCACCGCGATCGGCTCCTGATTATCCACCCCCCAGGAGAGATCGTCATCGGGCAATAC
>CAZFXX010000395.1:0-2851 GCA_964522985.1 uncultured Desulfobacteraceae bacterium | reverse complement strand
GCAGTCTGTAATTTTTTAACAATGGAAGAATTTGAATTCACGGCCAAAAGCTTAAAATCATTTTCCTCATTGGATAGACAGTTTCAAACGGTGTTCGAATCTTCCTCAGATGGCATCTGGATTGTAGATCATGACGGCAGGGTCATCAGCATTAATAAGGCATCGGAAAATCTCGGCGGATTGAACCGTCATGAAATTGTTGGTGAAAAGGTATCCGATATCATCAAAAACGGATTGTACAGCAATTACGTAACCGACGAAGTGATCCGCACCAGACAGACCATCAGCCAGTTGCAGTATAACAAGAGCACGAACAAAACCGTATTGTGCACCGGCATACCGGTTTTAGATGATGCCGGGGCCCTTTCACTGGTGGTGATCAATGAAAGGGATATCACCCAGCTTGAAGCCATGCGGCTGCAGCTGGAGGAAACCCGCAAGGAAACAGAAAAATTTAAAGATGAGCTTGCCGAACTGAGCATGCAGGAATTGAAAGATCAAAAAGTCATTGCCGAAAGCGAGCAGATGCAGGAAATTTTGAAAACCGCTCTGAAGATCGCCCACATGGAAGTCACCGATATTTTGATCCTGGGTGAATCCGGTACCGGTAAAGGTCTTTTGGCTAAAGTTATCCACAACTGCGGGAAGCGGAAAAAAAAACCGTTCATCCAGATCAACTGCGCGGCGTTGCCGGAAAACCTGCTGGAGGCGGAACTGTTCGGGTATGAAAAAGGTGCTTTTTCCGGAGCCGGTAGCAAGGGTAAACCCGGCCTGATCGAACTGGCCGATACGGGTACACTCTTTCTGGACGAAATCGGAGATCTTCCGTTTCCGTTGCAGGCAAAGCTTTTAAAATATCTGGATGACCATGAAGTCATGCGGCTTGGGGGAACCAAATCCACTGTTATTGACTGCATCATCATTGCCGCAACGAATCGGGATCTTGGAAAACGGGCTCAACAGAATCAATTTCGTGAGGATCTGTTTTTCCGCCTGAATGTCATTACCATAAACATCCCTCCCTTAAGAAAACGCACCGATGATATATTCCAATTGGCGTACCATTTCCTGCAGGAATACAACAGGAAGTACAAACAGAAAAAAAAGATTTCCCCCCTGACGCTGTCTTTGATGCAGGCATACCCGTTTCACGGGAATGTGCGTGAGCTTAAAAATATCATTAAAAAAGCGGTCATCATGAGCGAAGAGGAGAGAATCGATACGTTCATATTGAGCAGCATCGGCAATGAAGTCCTGGAAGAGTGGAGCCAGACGACAAAGAAAGAAAAAGAAATCAACAACCTCGTAGATGTTCTTTCGACGCTGGAAAAAGAGATGCTCAAAACCGCGAAACGCCACTGCCGAACTACCAGAGACATGGCCGGGTTTCTCAACATCAGCCAGCCCAGCGTTATTCGAAAACTCAAAAAACATCATTTATCCCCAAATTTGATCAATAAACGAATCAAGCGATAAATTTCCTCCATTGCTCCGAATTTGGTCAAAATTAGCCCATACGATAACTGTTCGAACCAACAATCTCATTGCTGAAATCAGGCAGGTATGCAGGTTTGATTCATATTCGAATCAAACCTGCCCATTGCCGGGACTATACCTCTTTAAAGGCTGCCGGCATTTAAATTGTAATCACCTTAGAGCGTCTGCGATTAAGATAAACGGATAGATGAGTCTGGCTGATATGCAGTTTAAATTTAATGGGTTAGTGTAAAATTTCAATAATACGGCTGCCGATTGATAAACACCTGCACACCTCCCGGACAGGCTTAAATGGATTTTTCATGCGTATTGGCGTGGATTTTGCTTAATGTTAGGATAATTACAACAGGAACCATAAAAACAGTTTTGTTTTTCTGGAGGCATAAAATGATTTACAAAGCCAACAAGGGGCAAACCAGCTACGGGGAACCCATCGGCATCATCCTGATGGAAAGTTTTATGCCCTTCCCTCCGGGATGCCCGGGCAATGCGTCGACATTTTCGTTTCCGGTGCGGTATGAGATCGTACGGGGTGCGAATATGGAACGGCTGGTGTATCAGGGGGATCCTGATTTACTGCAGCCTTTTATTGAAGCCGGACAAAAACTCTTAAGGGAAGGGGTCAAGGCCATTACCGGCAACTGCGGGTTTATGGTACTGTACCACGATCTCATGGCAAAAGCCTTTCCCGTTCCGGTTTTTATGTCCAGCCTGCTCCAGTTACCGTTTATTCACCGCCTGCTGAGACCCGGGGAAAAAGTCGGGATTATCACGGCCAACGCTAAAACGCTCACCGGCAAGCATTTATCTGCCGCCACCGGAGGAATCGACATCCCGGTAGCCGTGGCCGGAATGGAAGATCAACCCCACTTTTACGATGCCATCCATGCGGAAAGGGGGTATCTGGATTTTGCGAAGGTCGAAAAGGAGGTTGTCAGTGTGACACGGCGTCTTGTGAAAGAAAATGACCATGTCAGGGCCATTTTATTTGAATGCACCGACCTGCCGCCCTATGCCGCTGCCGTTCAGGAAGCCGTCAATCTGCCGGTGTTCGACTTTTCGACGCTGGTCAATCATGTATTCTCGGCACTTGTCAGACGACGATTTGATGGAATTTATTGACGCTCTCGTAAAAAGTCCAAGTTAGCGCTACGATTCACTTCATGTCTGCGTTGCGCTGCATTTCGTAATCATTCAACGTACGCTAAGTACTCCTCATGATTACAAAATTTGCACGCCTTGAATTTTAACTTTTTACGAGACGTTTTAAGTTTTAGGATTTAAGTTTTAAGTCTCTGTTAAAACATATAGTATCATTAATTTAAAGCATAAAACGTAACACCTAAAACCTGAT
>CAZFXX010000394.1:0-2863 GCA_964522985.1 uncultured Desulfobacteraceae bacterium | reverse complement strand
TGCGTAAATCCAAGCCACTGAAGTTGCCATCATGCAAAAATTCAGGTGGTTCATGTCGGCTTTAGGGTGTCGGGTCTGTGTTTGCCTTAAAGTGCTCATTTTGCCATCAAAATTGTTGTTGTAAGGGGCTTTGTTTTCTTTAAGCTGATAAACATCTCCTGCACTGGCGACCTTTCTACCGATAGCCTTGTATCCAAGTTTATCCTTTACATCTTCGATAAAAAATTTGCTGCCCACGGCAATACGTTGCGTCCATTTTCCCTCACGGGCATGGCCGCCATCACTTATCTGGGTGCAAAGCCCGATATCAAGTTCCCCCTTGTCAACAGCCTCCTTAATTATATCGCTATTTTCACATCGCATTTCCACCAGAACATCCGGATAGGCGGAAGCAAATCGAGGCAGTAGCTTTGGCAGAACGCCAATCGTATGATGTTCCGGTGAACCAAACCTGATAAAACCCTCCAGGTCAGGTTTTGATAATGCCCCAATTGCATCATCATGTTCTTTTACAATTCTCATGGTATATTTGATCAAAATATTGCCTTCAGGGGTCAGTTTTACTGTTTTACCCATTCTTTCAAACAGTTTCTTTCCGATTTCATCCTCAAGCCGCTTAATTTGCATACTGATAGCGGATTGTGATCTGTTGACCTGGATACCGGCCTTTGTAAATCTTTTTGTCTCAGCCAGGGCAATAAATGTTCTTAAATAATCAATTTGCAGATTCATAATGATAACATTTTTTGATGGTTTGTATAAAAACTATTCATTGGACAAATAACATTAGCAGATATACATTATCCATCAAGGGAAACCGGAATTATTTAAATAAAGGAGACATAATGAAAATATTAATAGGCTCCTCGCTGTTTCATGTGGGTAAGTCAAAGTTTAACTTACCGGCGATGAGATAAATCATAGTAATTAAATTTCGTTTTGTTCGGTAGCCACGAGCCCTGTCTTTGGCCGCCTGAATCAAGCTATTTCTTGCCCTGTTAGATAAATATGAGGTGGACGATGATATCAGGGTGATTGGGCGTGTCTCTCGTCGGTTATGGCATGGGCCCAAACCGACCATTTCCATGGTGGAAGACTATTGCCTGGGAGGTGGCTTCGAATTGGCAATGGGAGCGGATTTGGTTTACGCGACGGATGATGCCCTTTTGGGCGAACCGGAAATCAATTTTTTTCACCCCGGATTTTAACAGCCTGCCCTGTATTATCCTGCCCAGAAAGGCCAAGGAGATGATTCTGCTGGGGCAGGTCCTCTCCGGCACCCAGGCGGCTGAAATCGGATTTGTAAATTGTTCTTTTGCCCAGGCACGTTTAGAAGAAGAAGTTAAAAAAGTTTGCCGGAGATTGGTATTCTTACCTGTCGAGACGGTGGCCACCGCCAAGACGGGACTGAACGGCGCCCTTGATGCCCAGGGCTTTGGCAACGCCATCTCGTATGGTGAAGAAATTGCCATTTTCAACGGGCTGCGCAGCGAAACCAATCCACAAAGTCAGGCATTTCACCGGACGATCAAAGAAAAAGGACTAAAGGAAGCCATCAAACGTTTTCGCGATTACAGCCAGGGGGGAAATATGGGGGAGGCAGGCTGGAAGAAATAAGACCGGCGCGGGTGCGCTTTAAAGCTTTCCGTGCATTGCCAAATCCTCAAGTCCTGTGCGGTTTAATAATTTTATTTCCTTGCCGTTTACCTTGATCAGGCTCTGACTGTTCATTTTTGTAAAAATTCGTGACAAAGTTTCAGGTATGGTGCCAAGAAGGCTGGCCAGTTGTCCTTTTGAAATCTGCAGGGAAATATGATCGCCTGTTTTTTGCTCATCAGAAAGATAAATAAGGTAAGAGGCAAGGCGGCCGGGAACCTCCTTTAAAGAAAGATTTTCAATCTGAATGGTAAATTCCCTTAGCCGTACGGAAAGAACGGCAAGCATACTCATGGCCAGTGATGGATTATCGGCAATCAGCTCAGCAAATGCGGCTCTGGGGATAAAAAGCAGATGGCTACCGGTAATGGCCTCGGAACTTGCAGGAAATGACCGCCCGGCATAAACTGCAACCTGCCCGAACGTTTCTCCCGGCCCCACGATATGAAGAATATGTTCCTTACCTTCAGGTGAAACCTTAAAAACTTTCACCCGCCCTTTGGCAACAATATAAAATCCGTTCCCGTCATCTCCTTCCATAAAAATTATTTTGTTTTTTGAATATTTTTTTTCAACAGCTATCCGACCAATCTGTTTTAGCTGGTTTTCAGAAAGGCCTCTGAAACTCGGAATATTTAAAAGAATATTGAGTTTGTTATCCATAAGTTTCTCCTTTTTTTAAAATTACTATATTTTTTTGATTTATGTCAATGAGGTGGCGGCAGAAGTTCCCGCTTATGCTCAAAGTGTCCTAAAATAGCGATATAAGGATTTGTCGTTTCGTAAACTTTTTCGTGTATGGCATCGCGACGATCCGTTTTGATACGGTCGCCACTTTTTCGCGGGATCATTGAAGGAGCAATAACTTTGCAGTCAACTCCCTTACGGGTCAGATGCCGGTAGATGCCGGTAGATGCCGGTAGATGCCGTAACCGCAATGACCGGCTTCATAGGCGAAGTGCAGTTGACTGGCAGTGGACACCATTTTTCTGCGGGTTGCTGGCTATACCATTTCATGCCACTTCACTATCAATCGTTATGCCTAAATTCGATCGGATTAATCCACTATTCAAGCTTTGATCATTATGTTGTACAGAACACACTGAAATTTCCGTAGTTGCCATATGCCTTTCAGAATTGCCTAAATAGTGAATTAAAAAATACAGTTATAAATATTTTTTGACATTCGTCCCAAATATTTGTATAG
>CAZFXX010000393.1:0-2870 GCA_964522985.1 uncultured Desulfobacteraceae bacterium | reverse complement strand
TGCTTTCCCTCTCCTGAAGGTTTGCCCGGGCAACTTCCAGTTCGGCCTTTGCCTGAGCGACCTGCTGGCGGTATTCATCGTCGTCCAGTACGGCCACAAGCTGCCCGCCTTTGACCGTATCGCCGATATGAACCAATAGCTTTTCGAGGCGTCCGGCGATTTTCGGTGCCAGGATAAAGTTAGATAACGGATACAGCGAACCGGTAAAGCTCCCCACTTCCCGTATAGAGGCTTTTTCTACGAGTGCAACCTCGACGGCAATGGGTACGTTTTGACGCTGGCGCTTAAAGCCTTTTTCGGACCCAGAAATTTTTTGATAAATCTGCCAGCCTAAAATGCTGATTCCGGATAAAATAATAATGGTAGTAATTAATTTTTTCATTCGGATAACCTATAAACCTGATTAGAGACAAAATATAGTATGAGACTTTCGAAAAATACCATTTTACAAAATTTATAATTATAAGGCAATTAAAGTCGATTGTACACTTTTTTCGGAAATAACAATTTTGAAAATCTAACTGCTCAAGTTAACAGTTCAAGGGACTCATGATCCAATGTTAAATAGCGATGGAAATCGAATATCTCCTAATGGGGGTGTTCTTTGTCAGTCATGGGTCTTTTCGGTATAATGGCCTGTATCTGGTGCTTGAAGACCTGATAAAACGCTTTGGCAGCCGCAAAACCGATGCTGAAAAAGACCCGGCACCCTCGCGACTTCCTGTTTAAAGGGACAGCGGTGTAACATATTGAAATAATTGGTATATAAATTTAAAACCAATTTTCGTGCCGATTATACTTGATTTTGATTTCGGGTCATAGTAAAAATTTTGACCCGGCTCGAAAACGTCTTAAAAACGGTGAAACTTCAGTATATTAGTAAATATGGTAGAGCATCTAAATCCGTATAAAAGGATTCTCGAGCCTGAATCGGCGGCTCCCGGGATGCCATTTTCGGCCCGACTGTCATGTTCGGCCTTGGCGGAATCTATGTGGAGATATTGAAGGACGTGGCCTTCCGGACGGCTCCGGTGAGCTCGATTGAGGCTCTGTCCATGATCCGGGAGATCAGGACATATCCCCTTGTTTCCGGATATCGTGGAGCTGAACCAATGGATCAGCATGCATTGGCTGACCTTATCGAAAAAATTTCAACTATTATAAATCAGTTTACAGAAATTGAGGCGATTGACCTGAATCCGGTCATTGCCCGGCCGGATGGTTATACAATAGTCGATGCCCGCGTTATTTTACGCAAAGTACCGTAATCAATTCTATGGTTCATGCGGAACGAATACGAAAGGAGTTTTCTCTGATGTCGCAATATTACAATATATTAACAGACAATGAGATTCAGATGGTGCATGAAGCATCACTGGAAGTTCTGAGAAAAACCGGTCTGCGACTGAATCATCCGGTGGCGCTGGAAAGGCTGGCCGATGCCGGGGCCGATGTCGATGGATCCGGGGGCCGGGTCCGCCTGCCGGCGGTAATGATTGAAAAGGCCCTTGAAAAAGCCCCGAAAAAATTTGTTTGCGCCGGCAGAACACCTGAGTACGATATACTCGTTTCCTCCGATTTCACGACAGGGCCTGTCTTTCGCTCTGCCGCCGGCACTATTCGTCATTACGATTTTTTCACCGGGGAGCTTCGCTCCCTGACGCTTGCGGACTGCCGGGATATTGCCACATTAATGGATGCTCTGGAAAACATGAATATTGTTGGATGTCCAGCACCGCCGGAGGCACCACCGGAAACCTATGATCTGCATGCACTCAAAATCCTGCTGGAAGCGGGCCGCAAACATATCTGGGCCCTGCCCGAAAATTCTCGAAATCTAAGGTATCAGATAGAGATGATGAAGGCCGTGGTCGGCGGCGGCAAGGCTTTGCGTCAAAGGCCTATTTGCAGTGGTATTGTCTGCCTGATCGAGCCCTTATATTTTCCGAACGACGAGATTGATCGACTGCTGCTGTATGGTGAATACAATATACCGGTGAAAGTGCCCCTGGTACCCATGGTCGGAGCCAATGCGCCTTACACCCTGGCCGGTGCACTGACCCGAACCCATGCCGAAGCACTGGGCAGTCTGGTATTGCTTCAGACTCTGTGCCCTGGAATCCCGACGTGGTATTACATACTGCTGCACGAAATGGAGATGCACAGGGGCACGGCCATTTACCACAGCCCCGAGATCATGCTGGTGAATTCCGGTCTGATCCAGATGGCCCGACATTTTCGTATCCCGTCCGCCACTCCAACATACTCAACCACGGATTGTCAGGCCCATCAGATCATGTTTGAACGGGGGGCGTCCCTGACAATGCATGCCCTGAACGGCACCGCGGAAATAGGCGGGGCCGGAGCCATCGAAGGCGGTGTAGCCATCAGCCTGCTTGCCCTTGTCATTGACAATGAACTGGCGGCATACGCCCGCCGCCTTACACAAGGAATGGAGATCAATCGCGAGACACTGGCGGTGGAGGCCATCAACCGGGTGGGTCATGGAAGTGACTTCCTGTCAGACCCCCATACATTGAAATTTCTGCACCGGGAAAAACGTTTTAAGCCTGATCTTTTTGACTGGCGGCCCTTTGAACTGTGGCACAGGGATAATGACACCATTTTGGAACGTGCCCGCGACAGAATGCATGATATACTGGGAAAACATGAAATTCCCCCGCTGGAAGAGCCGCTGCAGAAAGAATTGGACTGCATCCTTCAAGCTGCTGAAAAAGAACTGTAAACGGCACAAACAGTATACCCATCATCATTCCGAGGTGAGATAGTGAAAACAAAAAAAGCAGACAGATGAAGGCGGCAATTTTTAAAGCCAAAGGACTTCCCCTTGTGATCGAAAAGATCCCTGT